>CAZCLE010000069.1:0-1763 GCA_964499445.1 uncultured Dehalococcoidales bacterium | reverse complement strand
TGACGATGCCTGAGCTGGGGGAGCCCTGGGCTACCCGCATGATTGTGCGCACCGCAGAAATAGCACTGGTAGTAAATGATGTCGCCGTTGCTTTAGACCGGGTTGCTGAGCTCGCTGAGGGCTTTGGCGGCTATGTGGTTTCCTCAACCAGATGGAATGAGGAGGAGACCAGGCTCGTTGGTATTATCACCATTCGTGTGCCGGCTGAGGACTTTGGCGATGCCATGGACGCCTTGCGTGGACTGGCGGTTGATGTTACCCATGAGGAGACATCAGCCCAGGACGTAACCGAGGAGTACGTTGACCTGAGTGCCAAGCTGAAAAACATGGAGGCAACCGAAGAGCAGTTACTCCGGCTGATGGAGAAGGCTGAAAAAGTAGAGGATATTCTCAATATCCAGCGCGAGATCTCCGCAACCAGGGGCGAAATCGAGCAGACAAAGGGGCGGATGCAGTATCTGGAGCGAACCTCGGCTACCTCGCTTATCAGGGTGCAGCTGAATGAGGCTGAGCTTGACGTTACCTTCAGTGCTGATAAGAGAAGTGTCAGTAAGGGGCAGAGGGTCGAGTTTGAGAGCCGGGTTTCCGGCGGCTTTCCGCCTTATAGCTATGAGTGGGACTTCGGTGACGGGGAGTCGAGCACCAGTGTGTATCCTACCCACACCTATGAGAATACCGGAAGCTACACCGTCTCGCTGAAGATTACCGATGACCGGGGTAATACCGGTAATAAGACCAGAGACGGTTATATTCTGGTCCGCCCGGGCTGGAGTCCGGGTAGTATCGCCAGTGCCGCCTGGAATGGGCTGGTCACCTTTGGTCACGTGCTAGCCAATATTTTCATCTGGATTGGCATTTTCAGTCCTGTCTGGATAGTTGGCGGGGGACTCTACTGGTGGTGGCGTCGGAGGAAGAGGAGGGCTTAATCTGGGAAGAATCAATCTGAGGTGAAGATATGAAGTTAGCTATTGCACAGATGGTCTTGGGGGGGCTTATCGTAGGTAACTACATTGCCAGTGTTGTTGCTACTTCTGCTGCTTTTACTACTGATGAGGGTTACCGCCTTATTTACTTTCCTTGGTTTAATGTTTGCCTTGTGCTGGGTCTAGCAGTGCTTGGCTGCGGCATAGCCCAATTTCTAAAAGCAAGGAGAGATTAAAAGGGGCGAAGCCCCTTTAAGAAATTCCCCCCCCCTCCCTACAAAGGAGAATCAAAGAGAGGCGAAGCCTCTCTTCTACAACTACTTCCCCCTCCCTTATGAAGGGAGGGGGATAAAGGGGGAGGGTTACCTAATAAAAACCTAAAGGGTGAGGGGTTGGTAAACAATCCCTAGAGAGGGCGTTTGGAGGTGGGTGTGAGCAAGCCAATTGTGGCTATCATCGGCCGACAGAATGTGGGTAAATCTACCTTGCTAAATCGGATAGCGGGTAAGCCATTGGCTATTGTTGCCGACCTGCCAGGAACAACTCGCGACCGGATATTGACTGGTGTTTCCTGGCAGGGGGTTGAATTTACTATAGTTGATACCGGTGGACTGGAGCTGAGACCTCATACCACCATTGCCCAAGGGGTTAGGGAGCAGGCAGAGACGGCGATTACTGAGGCTGATGTTATTATTTTTCTGGTGGATGTCAGGGATGGGGTGGTGCCCTCTGATATAGAAATTGCAGATATGCTTCGTAGTTCAAACAAGCCCACACTATTAGTAGCTAATAAGGCGGATAATGCCAAGCTTGAGACTGAGGCGGTAGAATTTTACCAGT
>CAZCLE010000068.1:0-1905 GCA_964499445.1 uncultured Dehalococcoidales bacterium | reverse complement strand
CTCTAATATTACGACCCTCTCGTCCGATAAGCCGCCCCTTCATCTCATCACTGGGAAGAGGAACAATAGCTACCGTAGTCTCAGATACAACCTCAGAAGCACAACGCTGGATAGCCTGGGACAAAATCTCTTGAGCCTTCTTATTGGCTTCCTCTTTTAACTCAGTTTCCCATTGGCGAAGGTGTCGTGAAGCCTCCTCCTGCAACTCGACTTCCATAGCCTCAAGCAATGAATTCTTTGCCTCGGCACTAGACATACCCGAAATTAGCTCTAGTTGCTTTACCTGCCTATTTCTAATCTCTCCGAGGTGAGAGCGAATGGACTCCACCTCCTTTTCCTTGTTAGCCAGGTTGCGCTCACGCTGGTCCACACCTTCTAATTTGCGCTCCAAAGTCTCTCCCTTTTGAGACAGGCGGTTCTCCTGGCGCTGCAGCTCGGCACGCCGTTCACGATGCTCCGCCTCAGCGGCTAACTTGGCTTTCTCTGCCTCCTCCTTTGCCTCACGCAGCACCTCTTTAGACTCGGCGCTGGCTGAAGCCACTATTCTAGCCGCTTTCTTCTCCGCAATACGCATTTGGCGGTTAATCATCACTCGCCTAGAAAGAAAGGCGGCCATACCACCGAATATCACGCCGATAACAAAACTAAAGAAAAAGGCTAATATGATTGGTAATCCCAATAATTCCAATTCCATTTTCACCCCCTCTTTCCTATGTAGTTTTTTACTTATGGGGGTAGGCTATAGATAGCTAATACTACCCATCCAGCTAATTTAATGTCAAGGTAAAATCTATCTAGACCTGCTCCCCCTGTTCTTGCCACACCCGTTCCACAGTGTGACTTATCACCCCGTAACCAAAGCCGCGACGCTTGAGATATTCGCCTAACCGTCGGCGAAAGCTCTGATAGTCAGACAATGGTAGACTACGAGCTTTACTCAGGGCGGCTCGATAGGCACTCTCGCCATCGTCAATGGTATCAACCACCTGAGCTATGACGTCATCGGCTACTCCCTTTCGCCTCAGCTCTAACCTAGTCAGTCGCTGGCTGCGCGGACTAAACGATTCCCGGTTGTCCTTCCAGAATTGAGCAAAAGCCATATCATCCACCAATCCCTGCTCTTTAAACTTGGCGAGCACTGCCTCTACGCTATCACCATCAAAACCGTGCTGGTGAAGTCTCTGTCTAAGCTCAAACTCGCTCCGGGGTCGATAGCCGAGGTAGTGGGCAGCAGCATTAAGGCTGCGGTGGAATTGGTCAGACCTAGCCAGGGCTCCAATCTGGCTGGCGGATAGCTCCTGCCCAACCTTCAGGTCTTCTCTTATTGCCACCTCAGCTTCCAGGCTAAAAGCAAACCTGCCATCTAAGAATATGTTTACCCGCTTTCTCCGTCCCCTCCCGGCACGGATGGCAGTAATCCTCTTCACTAACCTGTCATACCCCCTTCAAAACGCAAGGCTGAAGCCTAAGCCTCAGCCTTATCTAATCCTGTTTCCTATTGATTTATCCGATTAAAATGCCATTAGTTGCTAATTAAAGGATTATGGCTGGTGACGGCTGAGGCTCTAATCTGCTGCTCAATTTCCTGAGCAAGCTCAGGGTTCTGACTCAAGTATTGCTTAGCATTTTCCCTGCCTTGCCCCAGGCGAATGTCACCATAGGAGAAAAAGGCGCCGGTCTTCGTTACTAGACCTAAGGCTACACCGAGGTCAATAAGATTACCCTCCTTGCTTATCCCGTGGTCAAACATGATATCAAACTCAGCGGTTTTGAAGGGAGGGGCGACCTTATTTTTGACTACCCTGGCTTTGATGTGACAGCCAATTGCCTCAGTTCCCTGTTTGATGGTCTCAACCCGCCTCAGGTCTATCCTTATTGAGCTATAGAACTTCAATGCCCTGCCGC
>CAZCLE010000067.1:0-1959 GCA_964499445.1 uncultured Dehalococcoidales bacterium | reverse complement strand
TGAGGTGGACCCCATTCTTAGGACAGGATAGGGGCGATATTAAGATTGGGTTCCGCTATCCTCAAGGGGTCTGATGATAAGGATTTTACCATACCTCCAATAGTAGTTTCTAACTGGATTTTGGTGTATACCTCGGCCAGTGTCCGGTAACCATGAGTCTGGTGGGGACGCTCGGTATTGTAGAAGCGGAAGTAGTTATGGAGACCGATCCTGGCTTCTCTGCCATCCTGATAGGCTTTCAGATATACCTCCTCATACTTTACTGATCGCCATAACCTCTCGATAGACAGGTTGTCATTATAGCTCCCCTTCCCATCCATGCTGATCCTGATGCCGTGCTGCTTCAGAAGCCCGGTGAAGGCCTCCCCGGTGAACTGGCTACCCTGGTCGGTGTTGAATATCTCGGGTTTGCCCTTTTTGAGAGCCTCTTCCAATGCCTTGACACAGAAATCAGCGTCCAGGGTATTTGATAGCTTCCAGGAGAGCACATACCGGCTGTACCAGTCGATAATGGCTACCAGATAAAGGAATCCCCTCGCCATGGGAATGTAGGTTATATCGGCCGCCCACACCTGATTTGGTCGTGTTATCTTTAAGCCACCGAGCAGGTAGAGGTAGATTTTATGACCAGGCACTGGCTTACTGGTACTGGGACGCCGGTAGATGGCTTTGAGCCCCATTAATTGCATCAGCCTCCGGATACGTTTCCGGTTGACCCGCTGGCCCTGACTTTTCAGCCACGCAGCTATCTTGCGCGCCCCATAGAATGGCGTGGCAAGGTATTGACGGTCGATCAGCTTCATGAGATTAAGATCCTCCTCAGATATTCCAACTGGCTGGTAGTACAGACCTGAGCGGCTGATATCCAGCAAGGTGCACTGACGTACCATTGAGAGCGACGGGTGCCGGCGGTCAATCACCTCACGCCGCCGCTCTACGCTCAGCGACCCAAAGCATTGTCGAGAAAATCCCGCTCCACCTTGAGTTGGCCGATCTGCTGATAAAGCTGTGCCATGAGTTGCTGATCACTTTTCTTATGCTGCTCACCGTCACCGCAGAAGATACCTGCGGCATTTTCTGCTAGTGCTTTCTTCCAGGTCCGTATTTGGCTGGGGTGAACCTCAAATCTGTTGGACAGCTCGGCTATCGTCTCCTCACCTTTTAATGCTTCCAAAGCAACCCTGGCCTTGAACGACGGGTTGTGTTTCCTTCGGTTCTGTTTCATGTCCTGCTCCTCCTGTTTTTCTTATTTTAGGAGCAGAACCCAACCTTAACAACCTGTCCAAATTTTGGGGACCACCTCAATTTACGAGGTTACGCATCTAAAATTGAAGTTGAGAAAATCAAAGAGCGCACCATGCGTGGTAAACTTGCTCACCTGAAAAACGGTAAGCTGCCCCAGGGAACTGGTATCGGCATCTATGGTTACCGGTGGGACAAACTGGCGGGCCGAAGGGTAATCATTGAACATGAAGCTAAGGTTGTCCAGAATATCTTCGATATGGCTATGAACGGCATCAGTAAGAATCAAATCGCCATATCGCTTAATAAGGCAGGGGTGAAATCAAAGTCCGGCTCTCTCTGGTATCCGCTAACTGTTAGGCGTATGTTGAATAACCTTAGCTACACAGGCAAGACTTATTTTGGGCAAACTAAGCGCATCGGTAAAGCCAAAGTCGAAGCTCAACCGAGAGAAAACTGGATTTTACTTCCTGATATAACACCGCCAATCATCACCGATGATATATTTAATCATGCTCAGGAGTCTATGAAAAGAGCCAAAGAATTAAGACCGGTTAAGCCTAAAAGCTCTTACTTACTAACCGGTTTCATAAGGTGCAGCAAATGTGGTTCAACCATTGGCGGCACAACACTAAGCGGTAAATATAGATACTATAAATGCCGCGGCTGTAGCTCGACTACTACCAGGGGCAAAATCTGCGACGCGGGCTATATCAG
>CAZCLE010000066.1:0-2183 GCA_964499445.1 uncultured Dehalococcoidales bacterium | reverse complement strand
CCTGGGCGAGAAGTGAGGGAATCTTAAGCATATCCTCCTCTATGGCGCGGCGCAGGCTTTGCTGGTGAAGAGCCGCCGCCGGGTGGTACATAGCATAGTAGATGATATTATCCCGCTTTTGAGCTGTGCCATGAATTTTGCTTATGCTCTTACCCGGAAAGAACAACGCCATAGAATAGCGCCCCAGGGTTACAATTATTTTGGGGCGAATTAGCTCAATCTGGCGGTCCAGCCACTTACGGCAGTTATGTATTTCCGAGGGTAACGGGTCGCGGTTTCCTACTGGTCGGCACTTAATCACGTTGGAAATATAGACCTGCTCACGCTTCAGGTTGATAGAAGTCAGCAATTGCTCCAGGAATAATCCCGCAGGACCAACAAAGGGGCGTCCTTGCTGGTCTTCATGCCAGCCCGGTGCCTCACCAATGAACATTATATCAGCATCCTCCGACCCGTCACCGGGCACCACTCGGGTTCGGTTTTCAGCTAACACTTCACACTGCTGACAGAGTGCAATTTCCTGACAAAGCTCACTCAGCGCTGACATCTCATCTGGTTAACCCGAATTCAAAGGTTTAATTAACCTTCGAATTATGATAACATTGAACAATATGTCAGGTCAATTAAATATCATCCCCATCCCCCTCGTCACGATTAAGTTCAAAGAAAAAGAAAGAAAGGTGTAAACTAGTTAAGAATGAGCTTTTTAAGTCAAACTGACCCCGAGATAAACCGCGCCCTTCATATGGAGGGAAAGCGGCAGAAAGAAACAATAAACCTTATCGCCTCCGAGAACTACGCCAGCCGGGCGGTACTTGAGGCTGAGAGCTCGTCTCTGACCAACAAATATGCTGAGGGTTACCCCCAACAGCGTTACTATGGCGGCTGCGAAAACGTGGATACAGTGGAAAATTTAGCTGTCCAGCGGGCTAAAGAACTATTTCACGCTGAGCATGCTAACGTCCAGCCGCACAGCGGGGCTCAAGCCAATATGGCTGTCTATTTTGCCTTGCTTAACTATGGTGATACCGTTATGGGTATGAACCTAGCTCACGGTGGTCACCTTACTCATGGTAGCAAGGTGAGCTTCTCGGGTAAGGCATATAATTTCATACCCTACGGGCTCAATCGAGAAACAGAAAGGATTGACTATCAAGAGCTAGAGAGACTTGTCTTGGAGCACAAGCCCAAGCTGATTGTGGCTGGAGCCAGCTCTTACCCCAGGATTATTGATTTTGAGCGCCTTCGGCGAATTGCTGACCTGGTAGGGGCAAGGCTTATGGTTGATATCGCCCACATAGCTGGTATGGTAGCTGTGGGACTACATCCTACCCCGGTGCCCTATGCTGACGTGATAACCTCAACCACACATAAGACACTGCGCGGTCCACGAGGAGGGTTCATTTTATGTCGGCGCCAGCTGGCTTCCTCAATAGATACCGCAGTTTTCCCCGCGATGCAAGGTGGTCCTCTGATGCATATTATTGCTGCCAAAGCGGTGGCTTTTCACGAAGCTATGCAACCCGGCTTCACCGTTTATCAACGGGCTATATTGGATAACGCCCTGGTTCTAGCCAGCGAGCTCCAAAGACTGGGACTGCGCTTGGTATCAGGCGGAACCGATACCCACCTGATTTTAGTCGACCTTACCAAGACAGGGGTCACCGGCAAGGAGGCTGAGGAGGCTTTAGGGGCGGCAGGTATTGTGGTTAATCGGAATGCTATTCCTTTTGATAACACTCGCTCACCTAGAATAGCTAGTGGCATCCGACTGGGCACGCCAGCAGTGACCACACGCGGCTTTGGTAGTGAAGAAATGAAGCACATCGCCTCACTAATTGCAAAAGTAATTACTAATATTGGTAACCCGAATGTTCAAAATCAGGTAAGACAGGAAGTCGCCCAAATTTGCCATCGTTTCCCGGTACCCGGCATTGATGACTGAGATTGCTTAATAACCCTATCCCCTTTATCCCCTTCCCCTTATTAAGGGGAAGGGGAAGATAGTTTCTTTAGAGGGATGTAGCCCCTCTAAAACTCCCTTAATTTCTACTCCAGGGCGCGGAGAGTCAAAGAGAGGCGAAGCCTCTCTTACATAACCAGTTCCCCCTATCCTTTGAAGGAAGGAGAGTTGAAGAGAGGCGGAGCCTCTCTTATATAATCAATCCCCCTTCCCCTTAATA
>CAZCLE010000065.1:0-2303 GCA_964499445.1 uncultured Dehalococcoidales bacterium | reverse complement strand
TTTGCTCTAAGATGTCCGGTATGCGGTCAAAGGTAAACCTCCAGTCGTCCTCAATTTTCCATAGTTTAAGAATCTTTAATAGTGCTCTAAAGTCGTGGTCCCGAGGAGCTGCTATAGCCACAATACCATCTTTACTCTCCCAGAACCCATAAGGATACAGGCAGAAGTCATGGCGACCTATTCTAGGCCGAGCTTTTTCCCAACTGTAGCCAATAATCACCGGATACCCAACAAGGGACGCATAAGCGTCTGCGGATGCTATATCTATCATCTGGCCTTCACCGGTAGCATCCTTGTATACCAGTGCGATAGCCCCTCCCAAAGCGGCTTCCAGGCCCGATGTGTACCATCCTATCCATGCCCCGGCTTTAAGAGGCCAATTGTATGGCTCAGGAGAGGTGTCAGGGTCTCCTATATTTGCCGCTATTCCCGAGGCAGCCTGGGATGTTATATCTGAGTCAGGTAAATTACGGAATTCCTTAGCCCTGTCAGTATATTGACCATAGGGAGTGATGGCGATATAAATCAAGCCTGGATTTGCCTGACTCAACTGCCGGTAGCCTATCGCCCAGGAGTCCATCTGTCCTGCGGGAAAGGTTTCAATCAAGACATCGGCCTTGGCGGCAAGCTTTTCAAAATCTTTACGGCCCTCTTCTGTCTTGATATCCAAGGTTAGGTAGCGCTTGTTTCTAGCCTCCATAAGGAAAGGAATGCCCACACCCTTTAAATTCACACCATAAGGTGTTATTTTTCTCGACGGGTCTCCTTCAGGGGGCTCAATTTTGATGACTTCAGCACCAAATTCGGCAAGAAAACTGGCGGCTATGATTCCAGAGAAGTTAGCATAGCTAACATCAAGAACTACAATGCCGTCCAGAGCTTCTGGCTTGCCCTCGGGGCTTATCATGCTGGCTAAAAACTCTTCACGCTCCCGCTTGGCAATGCCATATCTTACCAGAACTTGCTCTTTCTCTTTCCCTTTTTCCTTACTCATACTTTTTGCCTTCAATCATTTCCCTGGTAGTTGAACAATGGGTCTTTCTCCATATCATAATATACCGGCGGCTTAATGCCAGGCCTATCATCCCAGTACCCTATAACTCTTTCCTCTTCCAGTTTTTTTATTTCCTTCTCTGATAATCCCAATAATCCCTTTAGAACATAGCGATTGTGATAGCCAAGCGGCCTGGCAAGCCATTTCGTTCTCCCCGGGGTTTTGCTTAACATCGCTGATGGCCCTGGCAACGCGAACTCTCGATACATGTCATCATTGAAAACCACAACGCTGCCTCTTTCTCTACGCCATTCATCATTAGCTATTTGAAAATCATCCATTACCTCTGCAACAGGGAAACCATGCTCTTTAGCTAAATTAACTATTTCGGCACTGTCTTTTTGGCTAACCCACTCCTGGGCAACTTTATGGAGTTCTTTGGCATTTTCCGGCTTTAATCGTTCAAAACCATTTTTGTACGTTGTGGTTAGCTCTTTCTGACCCATAGCTGAAGATAGGGCCTTAAATTGCTCCTCGGTTGCTACTGCCAGAGCGATAAATTTTCCATCATGGGATTTAAATATGCCTGACGGCGACATAGTTGGGTCGGTATTGCCCACACGCTCCAGGTCCTCATTGGTAATGCTAAAATAAGTAAAATTGGGCATTGTTCTCATTAAGGCTTCCGATTGTGCCAGGTCTATGTACTGTCCCTTGCCTGTCTTATTCCGGTGGCGAAGAGCCATTACAAGCGAAAGTGCTCCTATGTTCCCCGGCAGGAAGTCTCCGACATAGTCGGGTAGCTTGTAGTACTTGTCCGTCCCGGGATATCCCGTGATGCTTATTGCGCCACTGGCAGCCTGGGCTAACAAGTCCCAGCCGGGGAAAAACCTCATTGGACCGTACTGGCCGTAAGTGGCGCAGCTCAGATAGATTATTTTGGGGTTGATTTTGCTGAGCTGACTGTATCCGACTCCCCAGGCCTCCGCGGTGCCAGCGGCGAAGTTCTCGACCACGACATCAGCATTTTCAGCTAGCTGGTAGATTAGGTCTTTCGCCTTGGGCTGCTTCAGGTTGAGCCCCAGGAAGTATTTGTTGTATTGTACAAACTGGAAGCAGACGCTGGAGTGCTTCCAGAAAGTACCCCAGTAGACTCCGAATCTCCACAAGTCGCCAGTAAAGGGCAGTTCAAACTTGATTACCTCTGCGCCATACTGTGACAGTAGTCTGGCAGCAGTGGGGCCATATATTACGTGTGAGAAGTCAAGGACTCTAAGCCCTTTAAACACCTCAGGTTTTTCTGTTACCT
>CAZCLE010000064.1:0-2372 GCA_964499445.1 uncultured Dehalococcoidales bacterium | reverse complement strand
TTTGCTCTAAGATGTCCGGTATGCGGTCAAAGGTAAACCTCCAGTCGTCCTCAATCTTCCATAGTTTAAGAATCTTTAGTAGTGCTCTAAAGTCGTGGTCCCGAGGAGCTGCTATAGCCACAATACCATCTTTGCTCTCCCAGAACCCATAAGGATATAGGCAGAAGTCATGGCGACCTATTCGAGGTCGAGCTTTTTCCCAACTGTAGCCAATAAGCACCGGATACCCAACAAGGGACGCATAAGCATCTGCAGATGCTATATCTATCATCTGGCCTTCACCGGTAGCCTCCTTGTATATCAGAGCTATAGCCCCTCCCAAGGCGGCTTCCAAGCCCGATGTGTACCACCCTATCCATGCCCCGGCTTTAAGAGGCCAATTGTATGGCTCAGGAGAGGTGTCAGGGTCTCCTATATTTGCCGCTATTCCCGAGGCAGCCTGGGATGTTATATCTGAGTCAGGTAAATTACGGAATTCCTTAGCCCTGTCAGTATATTGACCATAGGGAGTGATGGCGATATAAATCAAGCCTGGATTTGCCTGACTCAACTGCCGGTAGCCTATCGCCCAGGAGTCCATCTGTCCTGCGGGAAAGGTTTCAATCAAGACATCGGCCTTGGCGGCAAGCTTTTCAAAATCTTTACGGCCCTCTTCTGTCTTGATATCCAAGGTTAGGTAGCGCTTGTTTCTAGCCTCCATAAGGAAAGGAATGCCCACACCCTTTAAATTCACACCATAAGGTGTTATTTTTCTCGACGGGTCTCCTTCAGGGGGCTCAATTTTGATGACTTCAGCACCAAATTCGGCAAGAAAACTGGCGGCTATGATTCCAGAGAAGTTAGCATAGCTAACATCAAGAACTACAATGCCGTCCAGAGCTTCTGGCTTGCCCTCGGGGCTTATCATGCTGGCTAAAAACTCTTCACGCTCCCGCTTGGCAATGCCATATCTTACCAGAACTTGCTCTTTCTCTTTCCCTTTTTCCTTACTCATACTTTTTGCCTTCAATCATTTCCCTGGTAGTTGAACAATGGGTCTTTCTCCATATCATAATATACCGGCGGCTTAATGCCAGGCCTATCATCCCAGTACCCTATAACTCTTTCCTCTTCCAGTTTTTTTATTTCCTTCTCTGATAATCCCAATAATCCCTTTAGAACATAGCGATTGTGATAGCCAAGCGGCCTGGCAAGCCATTTCGTTCTCCCCGGGGTTTTGCTTAACATCGCTGATGGCCCTGGCAACGCGAACTCTCGATACATGTCATCATTGAAAACCACAACGCTGCCTCTTTCTCTACGCCATTCATCATTAGCTATTTGAAAATCATCCATTACCTCTGCAACAGGGAAACCATGCTCTTTAGCTAAATTAACTATTTCGGCACTGTCTTTTTGGCTAACCCACTCCTGGGCAACTTTATGGAGTTCTTTGGCATTTTCCGGCTTTAATCGTTCAAAACCATTTTTGTACGTTGTGGTTAGCTCTTTCTGACCCATAGCTGAAGATAGGGCCTTAAATTGCTCCTCGGTTGCTACTGCCAGAGCGATAAATTTTCCATCATGGGATTTAAATATGCCTGACGGCGACATAGTTGGGTCGGTATTGCCCACACGCTCCAGGTCCTCATTGGTAATGCTAAAATAAGTAAAATTGGGCATTGTTCTCATTAAGGCTTCCGATTGTGCCAGGTCTATGTACTGTCCCTTGCCTGTCTTATTCCGGTGGCGAAGAGCCATTACAAGCGAAAGTGCTCCTATGTTCCCCGGCAGGAAGTCTCCGACATAGTCGGGTAGCTTGTAGTACTTGTCCGTCCCGGGATATCCCGTGATGCTTATTGCGCCACTGGCAGCCTGGGCTAACAAGTCCCAGCCGGGGAAAAACCTCATTGGACCGTACTGGCCGTAAGTGGCGCAGCTCAGATAGATTATTTTGGGGTTGATTTTGCTGAGCTGACTGTATCCGACTCCCCAGGCCTCCGCGGTGCCAGCGGCGAAGTTCTCGACCACGACATCAGCATTTTCAGCTAGCTGGTAGATTAGGTCTTTCGCCTTGGGCTGCTTCAGGTTGAGCCCCAGGAAGTATTTGTTGTATTGTACAAACTGGAAGCAGACGCTGGAGTGCTTCCAGAAAGTACCCCAGTAGACTCCAAATCTCCACAAGTCGCCAGTAAAAGGCAGTTCAAACTTGATTACCTCCGCGCCATATTGCGACAGTAGTCTGGCAGCAGTGGGACCATATATTACGTGTGAGAAGTCAAGGACTCTGATGCCTTTAAACACCTCAGGTTTTTCTGTTACCTTGGACGGGTCGAAAAGTTCTTTAGTATAGGAGAAATAATCTTCCATTTTCACCTTCCCAGGTAGGCTTT
>CAZCLE010000063.1:0-2598 GCA_964499445.1 uncultured Dehalococcoidales bacterium | reverse complement strand
GGAGAGTCGTGGCTTCCAGTATGAGAATGCCGAAGCCTCCTTTGAGCTACTGGTTCATCGTGCCCAGCCGGATTACCAGTCACCCTTTGAGCTGGTTGACTTTATGGTAGTGGTAGAGAGAAGGCGGCGCCCGCCGACGCGAAAGAGTCTGGAGGAAATGCTATCTGAGGCGGTGGTAAAGGTAAAAGTAGGCACTGAAATAATGCACACCGCAGCTGAGGGCAATGGACCGGTCAATGCCCTGGACCAGGCTTTACGCAAGGCTTTACTGCAATTCTATCCCAGCTTGGCTCAAGTCAGGTTGGTTGACTATAAGGTTCGTATCCTTGAAGGAAACGTTGGCACTGAGTCTCAGATTCGGGTTCTAATCGAGTCCAGCGATGGGGTTGATGAGTGGCGAACAGTAGGCAGCTCAACTAATATCATTGAGGCTAGCTGGCTGGCTCTAGCTGACAGCCTGGAATACTGGCTACTGAAGCAAAGAGCTTTGGGTAAGCCTTCAACAAAATGACGAAGTTAATTTCAAGCTGACCTACCTGAGATTATTTAGCAACCTATCCCCCTACCCCCTTCCCTTACAAGGGAAGGGGGTTACAGATAAGAGAGGGGGCTTCGCCCCCTCTCTAAAAACTCTTCCCCCTCTCCTTTGAAGGAGAGGGGGATAAAGGGGGTGAGGTTAGAAAACTCATCTTTAAAGCAAAGGAGGTCTCAATATGCACGAGGCTATCTATGAAAAGCTTAAAGAGGTGGCACGAGCGAAACAGACGATTACTTACGACGACATAGGTCGAGTAGCTAGGCTTGGGGGGCACGACCCGCAATTGTGGCAGATGCTTGACGAAATTAACAGGCATGAACATCAGCAAGGTCGCCCTATGCTATCAGCGGTGGTAATTGTTCAAGCAGACAAGTTGCCAGGTGGGGGATTCTTTAAATTAGCACGGGAGTTAGGAGTTTATCGAGGGGAAAACGATTCAGCATTTTTTGGCTACGAGCTATGCAAGGTTCATAGTTATTGGTCGTCGCCTAGCTCAATTAAAGAGGTTAATTTCTAGGTTGGTCTGCCCACCGGCATAATATATATGGGCTTATATTGCTTGTCCAGTCGTAGCACATTTCTTACCTGTTCGTCGTAAAAGGCGCCGATGGCTACCGTAGCCAGACCCAGGGTAGTAGCTTGTAGATAAATATTCTGCCCGGCATGCCCCACCTCTATATGAACATATCTTTCCCCCCTATCACCATAGCGCATAAGCGTCCGACGATACACAGCACAGATAATTATGTCCACCGGGGCTTCATATATGAACTCCTGGTCTAATGCCGCTTCAGCTAACTCTAACCTTACATCCCCTTGGTGGTGCCGGGTTAGAGAGTGGTTATCAATATTATAGTGATATATACCATCGTCTATTTCTTCAATAGCCTTCTTGCCACAGGCAATAAAGATTTCCAGAGGATAGGTAACCCCGGCACTGGGGACAGCTCTATATTTCAATGAGGTATCGGTGATACCCTGTGCCGCCCATAGTATTTGTGATAGCTGCGACGGTGAGATAGGTTCAGCGGTGAAGTGTCTTACCGACCTTCTTTGGACGATAGTTTCCTCCAGGGACATATCGCCTTTCTGGCTTGGCGGAGGCAGATAAATCTGATTGTTTATCAACCTTACCCCCTGTAGGATTTTAATTGGTGACCCTATCCCCTTTGTCCCCTTCCCCTAAATAAGGGGGAGGGGAGGATGTTTTCTCTAGGGGGCTTTGCCCCTCTAAGACTCCCCGTTATTATTCTCTCCTTCAAAGGAGAGGGGGAAGCATATGGTTTGAAGGGGCTCCGCCCCTTCAAACTTCCCGTGACAAACAACCTTTTTATCTTTGCTGATTACATACCATATCTACTTAGTTTTAGTCCAGAAGTCCAGGCTCAGGTATTTCCATCCCCCGTCAGGCAGCACCACCACTATATTGCCCTCATCCATCTCATCAGCGACCTTAATGGCTTGGTGGACCACTGCCCCCGAGGATAACCCGGCAAAAATCCCCTCTTTATCCAGGAGCTCTCTGGTGACTACAACCGCCTGCTGGCTGTTAATCGTAATTGTCTCAGTGATGAGGCTAAAATCCAGGATAGGTGGCACAAAACCTTTACTAGCGCACCTCAAGCCCTGGATAGTATCGCCAGCCGGGGGCTCTACCCCGATTACCCTGATATTGGGATACCTTTCCCTTAGTCGTCGGCTAACTCCAACGATAGTCCCTCCGGTGCCAATGCCAACAATTAAGACATCAATCTGGTCATAGGGGAAATCATTTATTATTTCGGCACCGGTAGTCTCATAGTGAGCCAGGGGGTTAGCCGGGTTAGAGAATTGGTCAGGCATATAGTATCCTTTATCTTGAGATGCCATTTTTCTGGCGGCGTCAATAGCGCCGTCCATCCCGTAAGACCCTTTGGTAAGGATAAGCTCGCCACCAAAGATTTTAATTAGTTGTTGCCTCTCCAGGCTCATATTATCCGGCATAACGATAGTGACTTTGTAGCCCTTCTTATGTCCCAGCCAGGCTAAAGCTATGCCGGTATTGCCACTGGTGGCTTCAA
>CAZCLE010000062.1:0-3002 GCA_964499445.1 uncultured Dehalococcoidales bacterium | reverse complement strand
ATAGAATGGCTGAAGCCAATAGAGCTTTTGCCCATTATAGATGGTGAGAGGTTATCGATTATTACTTCTAATGTTACCGTAAGAAACCCAAGAGCAGAAACGCTCAAGGTAAGGGAGAGGATTGTGCCTAGGAGCTTCCCATTAAACCGAATACGAAATATAGGCATTATTGCCCATATTGACGCTGGTAAGACCACCGTTACCGAAAGGATACTATATTACACCGGTCACACCCATAAGATTGGTGAGGTGGACGAAGGGACAGCGGTAATGGATTGGATGGAGCAGGAAAGGGAGCGCGGTATTACTATCACGGCGGCGGCTACTACCTCTCATTGGCAAGACCACCGCATCAATATTATTGATACCCCGGGACATGTGGATTTTACCGCTGAGGTAGAGCGGAGCCTTAGAGTGCTGGACGGCGGGGTAGTGGTTTTTGATGCTGTGGCTGGAGTTGAGGCTCAATCAGAGACAGTATGGCACCAGGCTAATAGGTACAATGTAGCTAGGATTTGCTTCATCAATAAGATGGACCGAATTGGTGCCAACTTTAATCGCAGTTTGTCCATGATTAAAGAGCGACTAAAGGCCAACCCCTTGCCGATACAATTGCCCTTAGGCAGTGAAGCCTCATATGAGGGTATTATTGACCTCATCGAGAATAAGGCGTGGAGGTTTGACGATAATCCTGAGTCAAAACCGATGGCGGTAGCTATTCCTGAGTCAGACCAAGCCAGATGTCTCGAATTTCGCCAGGAACTTATTGAAAAACTGGCTGAAGTCGATGACCATATTATGGCAGCTTATCTTGGGGGTAGTAGTATTACTGCCCCTGAGTTAAGAGACGCCTTGAGAAGGGTAACCTTAGCTAATAAAGGGGTACCCATTCTCTGTGGCAGTGCCCTGAAGAATAAGGGTATTCAACCATTGCTTGATGCTATCGTCAGCTATCTTCCCTCACCATTAGATATGCCACCGATAAGGGCTATTGATACCAGGGTGGGAGCCGAAGTCGCTCGCCCTGCCCGTGATGAATCCCCCTTTACCGCATTAGCCTTCAAGGTAGTCTCTGACCCCTTTATGGGCAGACTGGTTTATCTTAGGGTGTATTCGGGCAGAGTGAAGGCAGGAGCACAGGTATTCAACTCAGCCCGGGGCAAGAGAGAGCGCCTGGGACGGCTATTATCAATGCATGCCAATCGTCGTGAGGAGGTAGCTGAGGCGGACACCGGGGCTATTGTGGCTACTTTAGGTCTTAAGAATACCTTCACCGGCGATACCCTGTGCCTCCCCTCTCAACCGGTGCTTCTTGAAGCTATCCGCTTCCCTGAGCCAGTGCTCTCTATCGCCATTGAGCCCAAAACCAGGGCTGACCAAGACAAGATGGACGAATCCTTGCAAAAACTGACCGAGGAAGACCCTACCTTTAGGGTAAATTATAACCAGGAAACAGGACAGAATGTTATCTCGGGTATGGGTGAGCTGCACCTGGAGGTCATATTAAATAGATTACTCAGTGAATTTAAGGTGGGAGCCAAGGTGGGTAAGCCTCGGGTTGCCTATAAGGAAGCCATTACTATACCGGTGAAGGCCGAAGGGAGATTTGTCCGGCAGACTGGAGGCCACGGTCAATATGGTCATGTCTGTCTTAAGCTTGAGCCTATGGAACGGGGCAGCGGTTTTCAATTTTTAGACAGGGTTAGAGGCGGCACCATACCGAAGCAATATATCTCGGCGGTGGAGATTGGTATTAAAGAAGCTATGGAGACAGGGGTTTTGGCTGGCTATCCTGTGGTCGATATTAAAGCCATCATTTATGACGGTAGCTATCATGAGGTTGACTCTTCAGAACTAGCCTTCAGGATGGCTGGCTCAATAGCTCTAAAGGATGGGGTTAGGAAAGCCAAGCCTATCTTTTTAGAGCCTATTATGAGGATGGGAGTGGTTACGCCGGAGCAGTTTCTGGGTGATGTAATCGGTGACCTCAATTCAAAGAGAGGACATATCGAGGAGATAGAAACCTGTGACGGAACGTGTGCTATTCATGCCTTTATACCCCTGGCTGAGACCTTCGGCTATACCACCAGTCTCAGGTCACTAACTCAGGGCAGAGCCACCCATTCTATGGAATTTTACCAATATCAGGAGCTACCAGCCGAATTGGCTGAGCGGATTAAAATTACGAGTAGAGGATAGTTAACCGGAGTTTCATCACCCGTCTTAGTGAGGTGTTTCTTATATGCCAAAGCAGAAGATTCGTATTAAGCTAAAGGGTTTTGACCACAAGATACTTGACCAGTCTGCGGAGCAGATTGTAGCCGCCGTAGAGCGAACCGGGGCGACTGTTTCCGGACCGGTGCCCCTGCCTACCCATATCCAGAAGTTCAGTGTTATCCGCTCCCCTTTCATAGATAAGGACTCGCAGGAGCAGTTTGAAATCCGAACTCATAAGCGCCTGATTTACATTGTAGAGACGACCTCTAAAACAATAGACGCCCTGACTAGCCTGAACCTGCCGTCAGGGGTTGAGATAGATATTAAACTATGAAGAGGGCATGAACTACTAGGTCTAGGATGGCTACAGATATGACTTTAGGTATTATTGGCAGAAAACTAGGTATGACCCAGATATTTAGGGATAACGGTAAAGTTGAGGCAGTAACCGCTATTGAGGCTGGACCGTGCTCGGTAATCCAAGTCAAAATAATGGACAAGGAAGGATATAATGCGGTTCAACTTGGATTTGGTCAAGCCAAGCGGCTCAAGTCTCCTCAGCTAGGACATCTCAAGGGACTGGAACAGCTTAAGTATCTCCGGGAATTCAGGGTTGATGATACTGAAGCTATTAAAGTCGGAGATAAGGTGGATGCCAGCCTATTTAAGGCGGGAGACCTGGTTGATATTACCGGGGTGTCAAAGGGTAAGGGTTTTGCCGGCGTAGTAAAACGCTATCATTTTGCTGGCGGACCCAAAACGCACGGTCAGTCTGACCGACATCG
>CAZCLE010000061.1:0-3409 GCA_964499445.1 uncultured Dehalococcoidales bacterium | reverse complement strand
GCTACGGCTAAAGCCAAGATTGAGGCAGCCGGAGGCAAAGTGGAGGAGATTGGGCATGCGGCCAAGGCAAGCTAGGCCACGACTTTTTCAGGCAATGATTGACGCCTTCAGTCTACCAGATTTAAGGCGCCGCATTCTCTTTACCCTGGTCATCCTGATAATATTCCGCTTTGTGGCTCACGTCCCCCTCCCCGGGGTGGACCCGGTTGCTCTGCAGCAGCTATTTGAGCGTAACGCCATGCTGGGGATGCTGGATATGTTCAGCGGCGGTGCCATGAGGTATTTCAGCATAGCAGCGATGGGGGTTTATCCCTACATAACGGCGTCAATTGTTATGCAGTTGATGGTGCCTATTATCCCCCGACTGCAAGCCCTTTCTCAGGAGGGAGAGACGGGGAGGCATAAGATTAATCTGATTACCCACTGGCTGACGGTGCCCATGGCCGGTCTGGCCGGTTACGGGCAGCTGGTCTTGCTCCAGCGTGAAGGTGCCATCGCTGGTGCCTCCCCGCTGCCGACGGTAGCTATGGTTTTGGCGATGATAGCCGGCACCATGTTCTTAGTCTGGTTAGGCGAGCTTATTACCGAACACGGTATTGGTAATGGCATATCTATAATAATCTTTGGTGGCATTGTCGCTGGCATACCGGAAATGATTGGGCGTGGTTACCTAGCCGAGGGACAATATGGTGGTTTACTCTTTTATATTATTATCGCCTTAATCACTACCACGATAATAGTCATCTTTACTGAAGCCCACCGACGCATTCCGGTTCAATACGCCAAAAGCGTATTCCGTGGTGGTCGCATGTATAAGCAGTCAGGTTCAACCCATATCCCACTGCGGGTAAATACGGCCGGGATGATACCCCTTATCTTTGCTATGTCGCTGGTAATCTTCCCGGGCATAGTAGCCAGTTATCTAGCCAACCCCACCGGGGCTGACCCCAACCTGGCTAATTATATTGTGAACCTGTTTGACCCTAACGCCGCCCTGCCCATGGGCTTATTTTACTGGGGCATCTATTTTCTGCTGGTAGTTGCCTTCGCCTTCTTCTATACTATGGTAATTTTTCAGCAGCAGGATTTGCCCAATACCTTACAGCGTCAGGGAGGGTTTATCCCTGGGATTCGACCCGGGAAACATACTGCTGATTACCTTAACGGAGTTATTAAGCGGATTACCTGGGCAGGAGCTCTTTTCCTGGCCGCAGTGGCGGTAATACCCTTCTTAGCCCGGGAGATTACCAATGTCCAGGTGATACAGCTATCCAGCATGGGTCTACTTATTGTGGTTGGCGTTGTCCTTGATACTATGAAACAGCTAGAGGCACAGCTGGTAATGCGGCGCTACGAAGGCTTTATCAAATAGAAGTAAAAATGATGTATATTATTTTCCTGGGGGCTCCCGGAGCCGGTAAGGGAACACAGGCAGCCAATGTAGCTCGAGAGCTAAATCTGGTCCATATTGCCTCTGGTGACCTGTTTCGGCAGGCATTAGAGCAAGGGACAGGGTTAGGAATACAGGCTAAGTCTTATATGGAGAAGGGAATGCTGGTTCCCGACGAGATAACGATAAAAATGGTTCTAGAGCGTATATCGGCTCCAGATTGTGAAGCCGGGGTAATTCTTGACGGCTTTCCCCGGAATCTAGAGCAGGCTAAGGCACTGGATAAAGCTCTAGCCGAGCCAGCTAAGAGTATAGATAAGGTGGTATATATTAAGGTTTCTGAAGATGAGCTTCTTAAACGGCTCAGTGGGCGCTGGATTTGTCGTAATTGCCAGACACCATATCACGCCGTAGGTTCTCCTCCCAAGGTCTGGGGCAAGTGCGACAAGTGTGGTGGTGAGCTGTATCAACGCCCTGATGATACTGTGGAAACAGTAAAAAAGCGGCTACAGGTCTACTTTGCTCAGACTGCCCCTCTTATTGACTATTATACCCAGGCGGGTAAGCTATTAGAAATAGACGGAGAGGGGAGTGTAGATGAGGTGAGCAGGAGAATAGTAGCTGCCCTTAGTGGAGGATAGTCTTTAACCGGATGAGTATTATCATTAAGTCCGAACAAGAGATTGCAGTTATGCGGCAAGCAGGCAGGATTGTCGCCACTGTATTAGAGATACTAAAGAGTCAGGTGAAAGCCGGGATGAAAACCAAGGAGTTAGATATTATCGCCGCTAGAGAAATAGAAAGGCTGGGAGCTAAACCCTCGTTTAAGGGATACTACGGCTTTCCCGCTAATCTCTGTGTGTCAGTAAATGACGAGATAGTGCACGGGATTCCCGGGAAGAGGGTTTTAGACGAAGGTGATATTGTATCCCTTGACCTGGGAGCAATTTTTATGGGTTTTCAGGGTGACGCGGCGCTAACCGTAGGTGTGGGCAAGATTAGCCCACAGGCGAGACGGCTTATGGAAACTACTGAAGGTGCCTTAGGAGCTGGCATCGCTGCCGCCTATCCTGGGGCAAGACTGGGCGATATTTCAGTCGCCATTCAGAATTATGCTGAGTCAAGGGGCTATTCAGTAGTGCGTGAATATACTGGACATGGCATTGGGCGGGAGATGCATGAAGAACCTCAAATACCTAACTTTGGTCTGCCGGGTTCAGGACCACTGTTGAAGAAAGGCATGGCTCTGGCTCTTGAACCTATGGTGTGTACTGGTGACTGGCGTACCCGGGTTAGTGATGACCACTGGACAGTAGTTACCGCTGACGGGGGACTTTCAGCCCATTTTGAACACGACATTGCCATTACTGATGCTGCACCTGAGGTGCTTAGTACTGTATAGAGAAGGGATTTATGGGTAAGAAAGATGCTATTGAGGTTGAGGGGATAGTAATGGAGTCACTGCCTAACGCCATGTTTCGTGTCGAGTTGCCTAATGGGCATAAGGTGCTGGCACACATCTCGGGTAAGATAAGATTACATTATATTAAAATTTTACCCGGTGACAAGGTGTTGATAGAGCTTTCCCCTTATGACCTGAACCGAGGTCGAATCATCTATCGGCTTTAGTAATATTGGAGATTTTATAATGAAAGTTAGAGCTTCAGTTAAGGTTAGATGTGATAAATGTAAGATAGTGAAGCGGCGGGGGGTAGTCAGGGTTATTTGTTCCAACCCTAGACACAAGCAGAGGCAGGGCTAATTTTCGGCAGAGCAAGGAGGGAATCTAATGCCACGTATAGCCGGGGTAGATATACCCAGAGATAAGCAGATTTGGGTTTCTTTACAGTATATCTATGGTATCGGTCCTAGCTTGAGTCAAAAGATTTTAGCTCAGACTGGTATCAATTCCGATACTAAGACGGATAACCTTACTGAAGACGAGGTTAATCGTCTCCGAGAGATTATTGACCATGAGTATAAGGTTGAGGGTGAGCTTAGAAAAGAGGTTAACCTTAA
>CAZCLE010000060.1:0-3435 GCA_964499445.1 uncultured Dehalococcoidales bacterium | reverse complement strand
TCCCCCAACTTCATCACTGAGCCTTTACCAAACCGCTTTTCAATATGGCCAATAGCTAGCTCTAGCGCCTTCTCTTTCTCCGTGGTCATCTTCGCCTCAATTGCATCATAACATATTATTGGTCTGGTTGCCAGTCTTTATTGCCGTAAAAACCCAGCCCAATAGTTCCCGGACCCAGGTGAGTCCCGAATACCGGTCCCAGTTCCAAAAAGTCTAGCTCTGCCCAGTTGAAGCGAGCCCGAAGTCCTTTTTCTAATGCCCGGGCGGCCTCAAGGGCATGGGCGTGGCGGATGGAACCATGAATAGAGGTGCTCCCCTCGGTCCGTCTTTCCACAAACTTCAACACATATTCTATAGCTCTGGTCATGGTTCTCACCTTAGCCAGGACTTTAGCTTCTCCTCTCTCAAAGGTAAGGATTGGCTTAATCTTTAGCAAGGTGCCCACTAGAGCCTTGGCTCCTCCAATACGCCCCCCTTTTCGGGCGTAATCTAGGGAGTCTAATGCACCAACCACATTTATGCAGGTATTAAGCTTTTCAATGGAAGCCTTGACCTGAGCCAGCGTTTGCCCCTTTTCTGCAGCCTCAGCGGCGGGAGTAATCAGCATCCCCATGGTTAAAGACTGCGAATCCACTATCTCAATCTGAGCCTGGGGCAATGACTTTATGGCTGTCATCACCGGGTTAATCGTTCCGCTTAGCCAGCTGGAGATATGAATAGAAAGAATAGGGTGCCCCTGCTGGGCAAGCTCGGTATACACCCGGATAAAATCGCTGACGGGTGGCTGAGAGGTAATCGGAATCGTGTTTGATTTGGCCAGCCTTCGGTAGAATTCCTCGTTGGTGATGTCCACGCCCTCACTATAGACCTCGGTGCCGAAGGCAACCTTGATGGGCACTACCCGAATATCATGTCGAGCAATTACCTCTGGCGGCAGGTAAACCGTGCTATCGGTAACTATTTTAACCTGGCGGTTCACCTCTCCCCCCTCGTTAAAAATTATACCAGACCCCAGGCTGATATACTATTACCTATTTGGATGCGGTCTGGGGAGCTTGACTGGCTACCCGATAAGGATTAAACTAATCATGGGGGAAGAAAATGCCGATATATGAATATGTTTGTTCTAATTGTGACTGTAAGTTTGAGTTGCTGCGCCCGTTAAGCCAGTCTGATGAGGAGGCTTCTTGTCCTCGTTGTCATAATAGCGCTAAACGGATATTCTCCACCTTTGCCTCCTTCTCCAAGGGTGGTAGTGGACAGACCACTCCTCTGGGTGGCAGCTCCTGTTCCAGTTGTAGCCCTACTAGCTGTGATACCTGTAATCTCTAGTTGAGGTGGGGTATGCCAGTCTCTATTATTCCTACGCCCACGGCGGCAAGGACGGCATCCCCTACCCGGTAGATAGAAAGACCTACGACCAGTCAATCGAGCTACTATCTAAAGCCATAAGCAAGACTAAACTTGGGATTAGGGAAAAGAACGAGGCGGTGAAGAGGTTAAATAGGGTGGGAAGTAGATAGTTATGGTGTAGCTTGAATCCTGCTCGGGGACTTTCAGCAGTCTTCCTTAAGATTTAGCCCTGCTTCTGGCAAATAGCAGAGAACCTCCCGCCACCCCACCCAGACTAAAACACGATAGCACCTACTCCACGCCAATCCTGCCCCTGCCTTTACATTTCGGGCAGGTTTCCATGCCTAATCGGGCAGCCCGTGTAGCTGGTGCCCTCGGGTTAGCCCGGAAGGGTAGCGGCTTGGGTACCCTTCCCCTTCCTTTGCAAAGGGGACAAATAGACAGTATCGCCATTCCCCACACCCACCTTTCGCATTATTCCCCTACTTGAATTATAACATCTTTTAGGAGATTTGCTACCTTGTCCTTTTCAAATACGTTCCCGCCACCCCACCCAAAATTACCGCCAGCCCGGCAGTTATGCCACCACAGAGTAGAGCGGCATCGTAGAGAAAGTCTGGAGAATTCGGGGCGAGCCATAATCCAAACTTTCTGCTATAATAGAGTAAGAATTCTTGTGGGAGGTTGGATGTGCTGGTAAAAATAGAAACTTACTTTGATGGCGAATTTTGGTGCGCCCGGGGAATGGGAGATGATATATTTACTCAGGGCAATACTCTGGATGAGCTCTACCAGAATATCAAAGAGGCAGTAACCGTTCATTACGGTGAAATGGATGAGCCTATTACTATTCTGACCCTGTCTGAGGTGAAGTTAGTCGGTGCCAAAGCTCCCACAGGTTAGCGGTAGCAATGTAGTTTAGCTCCTTCAATCCCTAGGCTATGGAGTTGTTAGACAGCGCGGGAGTCATATTCGGCTAAGGAAGGTTACGCCTCTAGGTGAACACGCTATCACTGTCCCGGCACACAAGGTTTTAGCCAAAGGGACGCTAAATGATATCTTGAGCAGAATAAGCCTCTGGAACAATATCCCCAAAGAAAGCCTTATTAATAAGCTGAAATTGAAATGATTGCCTCTTTATAAGTGAAGCGGTGAATTCGGCAGTAATGAAAATTCAAGTTCCCCCCAGTGACTCTTCAGCAGCTTCCTGAGATTTAGCCCTTCTTCTAGCAGACAGCAGATAACCCCCACTCACCCCACCCAAAATTACCGCCAGCCCGGCGGTTAGGCTGGCACAGAATATAGCGGCATCATACCAGAAGCCCCGGGGGAAGAGCATAATCAGGTAGTCTTTAGTCGGGTCAAGGAGCCATAGCTCGTTGGCGAAGCTAATGAGGTGAAACTGTAGGAACAGCCGGTCAAAGTTGAGTAGCATCCCCAGTCCCAGAGCCAGCATCAGGGCTAAAGTAATACCACCCCCACCAATTACCCCCCACGCCAGCCGACGCCAGTATCTCCGCCTCCGCCAGAAGAGGCTGAACCCGGCGTAAGCCAGAACATAAACCAGCGTCCCCAGTAGCAGCCGATAGTCCAGCCAGACCAGCCCCTTTACATCCTTGAGGTGAATTATCTCCCGCTGATTAAATAGCTCGAATGGCTTGCCATCCTTCACCACGGTAAGGCTAATAAACTCATCATCGGAGTTAAAATAGCCGATTAACCCTCTGGCTGCCGTCTCCAGCTCTACTTCCGCCAAGCCGGTAGTCTGGCTGACATTGTATTTCTCAAAGCCATATTTATACAGCCAGAGGCTATTTGCCGCCCAGCCGATGCTAGCCGTCAGCAGCACGATAGGCAGACAGAGCATAAATAGCCATTTAGCGGTAATACCCAGAATCCTCAGATTTTGCCCCCCAATCGTTGGTATCCAAATTTTACACTGTCAAAGTTAAAAAGAATAGTATTATCTACCTCACCCCCTTTAGGCTTTTAATTTGTAACCCTCCCCCTGTATCCCCCTCCCTTGATAAGGGAGGGGGAACTTTCTATATAAGAGGGGCTTTGCGCCCCTCTAAAACTCCC
>CAZCLE010000059.1:0-3796 GCA_964499445.1 uncultured Dehalococcoidales bacterium | reverse complement strand
GACCTCCATATCGGGCACTGGTATGCCATGGCGCCGTCTGATGTTCGGGCTCGGTTTAAGCGGATGCAGGGCTATAATGTGATTCACCCTATGGGATTTGATGCCTTTGGGCTGCCCGCCGAGAATGCCGCTATCAGCCGGGGTATTCACCCTTTTACCTGGACGACGCAGAACATAGACAATATGCGTCGCCAACTTAAGAGTATCGGTGCCATCTATGACTGGAACCGGGAGGTGATTACCTGCCTGCCCGAGTATTATAAGTGGACGCAGTGGTTCTTTTTGAAGCTGTATGAAGCCGGTCTGGCTTATCGGGGCAAGGCTCCGGTTAACTGGTGCCCTCGCTGCCAGACGGTGCTGGCTAACGAGCAGGTGGTGACGGGAGGCTTCTGTGAGCGCTGTGGAGCCTCGGTTGGTCGGCGAGATTTGGAGCAGTGGTTCTTTCGCATTACTAAATATGCTGATGAGCTTATGCAGCATGATGGTATTGACTGGCCGGAGCGGATAAAGCTCATGCAGAGGAACTGGGTGGGTAAGAGCCAGGGTGCTGATATTTCCTTCGCTCTTGACTATCCAGGAGTAGATGAAAAAGAGATTCGGGTATTTACCACCCGTCCTGACACTATTTTTGGCGTTACCTTTATGGTTCTGGCTCCGGAGCACCCGCTGGTAGCCAGGCTGACCTCGCCGGAGAAACGGGCTGAGGTTGAGGACTACATCGCCCGGTCGCGGCAGGAGAGCGAGATTGAGCGGCTGTCAACCGAGAAGGAAAAAGACGGGGTGTTTATCGGGGCTTATGTGGTAAACCGGCTTAATGGTGAGTCGGTGCCTATCTGGATTGCCGACTATGTGTTAATGGGCTATGGCACCGGGGCGGTAATGGGGGTGCCGGCTCACGATGAGCGTGATTTTGTTTTTGCCAAAAAGTATAACCTGCCGATAAAGGTGGTGATAGCGCCACCGGGGTGGCAGGGAGGAGAGCTGGAGGAGGCGTATACCGAGCCGGGCACTATGGTTAACTCGGGGCAGTTTGACGGGCTCCCCAGCCAGCAGGGTATAGAGGCGGTTTGTGATTTCCTGGCGGGGAAGGGCTACGGAGGGCGAGCCACTACCTATAGACTTCGCGATTGGCTCATCTCCCGCCAGCGCTACTGGGGAGCACCGATACCCATGATTTACTGCCCTAACTGCGGCATTGTTCCGGTTCCTGAGGAGGAGCTACCAGTATTACTACCTGAGGATGCCGAGTTCAGACCTACCGGTGAATCCCCCCTGAAGTACTGTGAGCAGTTTGTCAATGCTACCTGTCCGCAGTGTTCCGCCCCGGCTAAGCGGGAGACGGATACTATGGATACCTTTATGTGCTCCTCGTGGTATTTTTTGCGCTATACCAGCCCCCATTGTGATACCGCTGCCTTTGATGTCGACAAGATGAAATACTGGATGCCGGTGGACATATATACCGGCGGTGCCGAGCATGCCGTGATGCATCTTTTCTATACCCGCTTTTTTATTAAGGCGCTGCGGGATATGGGTCTGATTGACTTTGGTGAGCCGTTTACCCGCCTGTTTAACCAGGGGATTATTATTGTGGAGCGGCAGAAGATGAGTAAATCACGGGGCAATGTGATTACCCCCGATGAGTATGTTTCCGAGCTGGGGGCTGATGCCGTTCGTGCTTACCTCATGTTTATTGCTCCCTGGGAGCAGGGTGGCGAGTGGGATGACAGCGGCATTAGTGGCATAAGCCGGTGGCTTAACCGGGTATGGAAGCTGGTACTGGAACCATATAAGACGAGAGCCCTAGTTGAAGGTAAACCTACTGATGAAAAAGCCCTTAGAGACTTAGAGCGGATTACTCACCAGACTATCAGAAAGGTTACCGCTGATATGGAGGGGCTGAGATTTAATACTATGATAGCGGTACTTATGGAGTTTACCAACTACCTGGTGAAGGCAAAAGAAACCGGGGCTGTCGCTGATTCAGACTGGAGAAAGCCTGTAGATACCCTGCTCCTGCTTCTGGCGCCAACCGCTCCCCATCTGGCTGAGGAGCTGTGGCAGAGAACAGGACATGACTATAGCATTCATAATCAGAGCTGGCCCGGGTGGGATGAGGAGCTGGCTAAGGATGAGGAGGTTACCCTGGTGGTTCAGGTCAATGGCAAGTTGCGCGACCGGATTACGGTGTCGGCGTCTATCACTGAAAATGAAGCCAGGCAACTGGCTCTGGAATCACCGCGGGTCAAGGCTTACCTTGAAGGCAAAGAGATTATTAACGCAATATATGTGCCGCGGAGGCTGATAAATCTGGTGGTAAGGTAAGAGGGATGAAAAGTCTGCTCAAAGATAATTGGTTTGTAATAGGAATGGGAATATTAATCATTGTGGTATTGATTTTGCTTCAAAGAGCCTTTTTACTTTACCCATCCGATTTCATTAACATAGCTTGGTATGCTCTGGTAGGATTTACTGCCATCTATGCTTTTGTATCAATGATGGTTATGACGGCAACGTTCAAACAAGCGAAGGAAACTAGACGAATGATAGAAGAGATAAGGCAGTCAAGGCTAGACGCTGTTAAACCTGCTCTTTCATTACAGCCAGGGTGGTTCTTTGAGGGGGGTGGTTTTGGCGCCTTATACCTGAGGAATTCAGGGGGTGTGTCAAAGGAGGTCAAGGTGGATATTGAAATAACTGACCCCTCGGAAAAGATAAGCCTTTTTATCCCAGCGATTAATAAAGAGCATGAGGTGCTTTTACCTATAAAAAATATCCACGAAGCTCAACGAGCAGGTAGCCATGTGAAAGTCTATGCGAATTTTAAAGATAGCTACAATCAGAACTTAAGTGAGACTCTTTCCATCGATTTTGCTAATTTGAAAGAAGAGGGTAGGGATGTGATGGGGCAGGAATCTGAACAGCATGAAATTAGTAGAGTACTTGAACGTATTGAGCATGAGTTAAGAGACATTGAACGTAAGATTAAGTAGAGGATGATAAATTCATGAAGATAGCCTTTATTGGTGGGGGGAATATGGGGGAGGCGATGCTATCGGCTATTCTGGACAAGGGACTGAGCCCGCCACAGGCTATCTCGGTTAGTGATAGAGATAAGACTCGCCGCCAGCATCTGGAGCAGAAGTATGGCGTGGCAGTGATGAGCGATAACCGTCAGGCAATAACCAGGGGCGATGTAGTGGTTCTGGCCATAAAACCCCAGAATCTAGTTGAGGTAATGGATGAGCTTAGAGGTCAGCTTAACTCGGCTCAACTGGTGTTGTCTATTATTGCCGGGGCAAGAGTCAATACTTTGTGTCTGGGGCTAAGCCACGGTTCTGTAGTTCGGGCGATGCCTAATACACCGGCCCAGATTGGTGAGGGAATAACGGCGTGGACAGCTACCCCTGAGGTAACCGAGACGCAGAAGGGGTGGGCAAGCTCTATCCTTGGGGCTATGGGCAAGGAGATTTATATGGATGACGAGAAGTATATGGATATGGTTACTGCGGTTAGTGGTAGTGGTCCGGCTTATATTTTTCTTATGGTGGAGTCGCTGGTTGATGCCGCAGTGAATATTGGTCTGCCTCAGGAGGTGGCACAGGAGCTGGTGCTGGAGACATTACTGGGTTCGGGTCACTTTATCCAGAGGTCGGGCAAGCCGCCGGCGGAGTTGCGAAGGATGGTTACCTCCCCCGGTGGCACTACCGCCGAGGCTCTGCTCCAGTTGGAGAAAGGGGGATTCTCCGACCTGATTAGGCAGGCGGTAAGCGCTGCCTATAATAAATCTAAAGGG
>CAZCLE010000058.1:0-3869 GCA_964499445.1 uncultured Dehalococcoidales bacterium | reverse complement strand
CTTAACATTAATCACCTTGCCCCACTCACCGTGAGGCACTCGTAGAGAGGTATCTTTCACCTCTCGGGCTTTCTCGCCAAAGATAGCCCGCAGTAGCTTCTCTTCAGCCGATAGCTCAGTCTCCCCCTTTGGAGTGATTTTACCAACCAGTATATCGTCCGGATTTACCGTGGCGCCAATCCGAACAATGCCATCTTCATCAAGCTCGCGCAGGCTTTCTTCACCTACATTAGGTATATCTCTAGTGATTTCTTCAGGCCCTAACTTAGTATCCCGGGCTTCTACCTCATACTTCGAAATGTGAATGGAAGTAAACTTATCCTTTTCCACCAGGCGACTGCTAAGGATGATAGCATCCTCAAAGTTATAACCTTTCCAGCTCATAAAGGCACACAGCACATTCTGCCCCAGCGCCAGCTCTCCCTGCTCCGTAGCTGAGCTATCAACTAGAACTTGTCCCGCTTCCACCTGGTCACCCTTGTTTACCACCGGGCGCTGGTTAATGCAAGTCCCTTGGTTGGTACGCACAAACTTCATTAACTGGTGTATGTCCTTATCGCCATCATCCCTGGTAACCTCAATCTGTGAGCTGGTAACTGAGGTTACCACTCCAGCATTCTGGGCAAAGAGCACCTGCCCACTGTACTTGGCGGTCTCCATTTCCATACCGGTAGCTACCAGAGGTGCCTGAGGGCAAAGTAATGGCACCGCCTGACGCTGCATATTAGCCCCCATAAGAGCGCGATTAGCATCGTTATGCTCCAGGAAGGGTATCAGTGATGTGGCCACACTGACTATCTGTTTGGGTGATACATCCATAAAATCAATCCTATCAGGAGCTTCCCTCAGATAGCGGTCAGCCAACCTGACTTCAACCTTTTCATCGACGAACTGATTATTTTGGTCAAGTTTGGCATTAGCCTGAGCAATGGTAAATTTATCCTCTTTGTCGGCTGATAGGTAAACGATTTCATCAGAGACAAAAGGCACCACCCGTACCATTCTGGGAGGTAGCTGAGATAGCACACTGACATGCTCGGGGGTAATGTTAGCCCCAGCTTCCACCACGGCATTACCCTTATCATCAAGTACTGCCTCCCGGGTGGTTTTCCCCAGCAGCCCTTCATAGGTATTGTTTACCTCGGAAATAACCCTGCGATATGGCGTCTCAATAAAACCATACTGATTAATCTCGCCGTAGGTGGCCAGAGAGCCGATAAGACCGATGTTAGGTCCCTCTGGCGTCTCGATGGGGCAGATTCTACCGTAGTGAGAAAAGTGTACATCCCGAACCTCAAAGCCAGCACGTTCGCGAGATAGACCTCCCGGTCCCATAGCTGATAGACGACGCTTATGAGTTAGCTCAGCCAAGGGATTGGTTTGATCCATAAATTGTGATAGCTGTGAGCCGCCAAAGAACTCCCTGATAGCGGCCACTACGGGGCGAACATTGACCAGAGCCGTGGCAGTAACGGCTTCAATGCTGATAATGTTCATACGCTCCCTGGCTACTCGCTCCAGGCGCGATAAACCAATGCGAAACTGATTTTGAATTAGCTCGCCAACAGTGCGCACCCGCCGATTGCCTAGATGGTCAATATCATCAGTGGTATCACTACCGTTATTAACCATAATGAGGCGCTTGGTTATCTCTACAACATCTTCCTTGTCTAGAGCTCGTGTCTTTTTCGAATCATCAAGCCCCAATCGCTTATTAAGCTTATAGCGACCTACATTGCCAAGATCATAATGGGCGGGATTAAAGAACAGGTTGTTTATTAGTTTTCTGGCATTTTCAATATTAGGCGGGTCGCCAGGGCGCAACTTCTTATAGATATCAATCAGAGCCTCAGACTCATCCCCAATCAAAGGCTCACGTTCCATGGTTGACTTAATAAACTGGTGCTCTGGAGAGTTATCCTCGGGGAACAGGTTGAGCAGTTGCTCATCACTGCCATAACCAATAGCCCGCAAAAGTGTAGTAATAGGCACCCTCCGTTTACCATCTATCTTAGCTGAGAGTACATTCCGGTTGCTGGTCTCAAACTCCAGCCAAGCCCCACGGGTAGGAATTAGTTTAGCATGGCATAATTCACGTCCACTACTGGCATCTTCGTTAAGGGTGAAATAAACACCAGGAGAACGGATTAACTGGCTTACTACCACCCGTTCCGCGCCACTGGTAATAAAGGTGCCTTTAGCTGTCATTAGGGGGACATCGCCAAAAAATAACTCCTGTTCTTTGATTTCCCCGGTTCCTTTAACCAGTAACCGTGTCTTGATATAGACGGGGGCTGAATAGGTCAGGTCTCGCTGGCGGCAATCTTGCTCAGAGTGATGAGGCTCACGGAACTCGTAGCCAACAAAGCGCAGCTCCAGTCTGTTGCCAGTGAAATCTTCAATAGGCGATACCCCCTCCAGCAATTGCTTCAGTCCCTCTTCTTGAAACCACTGAAACGAGCCTAACTGAACTTTAATCAAATTAGGAACATCCAGTATCTGTGGTAGCCTAGCATAAGATTTTCTAGAAACAGGGGATATTTTCCTTTCAGTCGGTGTTTTTGCCATAAAAACCTTCTCCACCTCTATTTACTATACAGAATGCAGAAACTCGCACACTATTGTGGCAATGATTAAAAACAAGACCCGTGGATAATTAATAATGAAGAGATATAATAAGGTGAAAGTTAAGGGGAATAATCACAAACTTATATGATACTACTATTTGTAATATTTGTCAATAGGTTTTGGATAATTTTTTTTTGATTAACCCCACAAAACTTGTTGACAGTTGTTATTTAACTATGGTAAACTTGGCATTTAGTGTCTGAAGGTTTAGCTGCAAGTTGATAGATTGAAACTCAGTGTTCACTCTATCATGACAGTTATTAATGGATGAGCCAAGGCTCATCCATTAGAATTGTGTGGAATAGGAGGGAGACAATTGCCTACTATTAATCAGCTTGTCCGCAAGGGACGTAAGACGGTGACCAAGAAGACCAAAACACCGGCATTGCAGCTCACCTATAATGCCTTGAAGAATAAGATGATACAAGGCAAGGGCTCTCCGCAAAAGCGAGGGGTTTGTATTCAGGTTAAGACTACCACCCCGAAGAAGCCTAATTCGGCGCTGCGCAAGATAGCCAGGGTGCGGCTGACCAATGGGATGGAGGTAACCGCTTATATCCCTGGTGAGGGGCATGAGTTGCAGGAACACTCGGTTGTCCTGCTTCGTGGAGGACGGGTAAAGGATTTACCCGGTGTTCGCTATCATATTATCCGAGGAGCCCTGGATGCCAGCGGAGTAGCTAACCGGCGTCAAGGTCGTAGTAAGTATGGAAGCAAACGAGCTAAAAGCTTAGCCGAGGTTACTTAAATCAAGGAGGCAAAATGCCAAGACGAGCCAGGGTTACCAAAAGAGAAATACTCCCTGATGCTAAGTATAACAATGTAACCACAGCCAAATTGATTAATAAAATAATGATGCGTGGTAAAAAAAGCACCGCGGAGAGAGTTGTATATGGGGCTCTACAGATTATAGAGCAGCAGGAGTCAAAAGACCCGGTCAGTGTTTTAGAACAGGCGGTAAGAAATGCCACGCCCTTGCTTGAGGTTAAGCCACGCCGTGTCGGGGGGGCTACCTATCAGGTGCCAGTGGAGGTCAGACCTAACCGTAGTTTGCCTCTAGCTATACGCTGGCTGGTAGCATCAGCCAGCGCCAGGACAGGCAAATCCATGGCCGAGAAGCTGGCGGCTGAACTCAGTGATGCCTCAAAAGGGCAAGGGGCAGCTATTAAAAAACGTGAAGATACTCATAGAATGGCTGAAGCCAATAGAGCTTTTGCCCATTATAGATGGTGAGAGGTTAT
>CAZCLE010000057.1:0-3893 GCA_964499445.1 uncultured Dehalococcoidales bacterium | reverse complement strand
TATGTTAACATTTAGGAAACTGTAAAATCGAAGATTTAAGGTAGCAAAAGAAGTACTGTCCTGCTAGTCCTCCTGCCCCATGGCACATAGGCATTCCGCCAAAGAAAGGTAGAATAGCGTTCATGATTCCCATGTTTAAAGCCAGCTTCCTTTCAGATACAGGCTTGGATGGAAAATAATGCTTAAGGAGCGCACTTGTGGCGATAACCGCATTTGTCGCGGTCAAAGGTAACTGGGCGAAACCGGCCAGAACAAGGCTATCCCACATTTCGATTGGTTTGAACAGAGTAATGGGAGGTAGGTTAAATCCTGGCTGAAAAGCTTCTCTAAGCTCCCCCTTAAAACTCATGATTCCTATTCCCAGTAGCATGAGGACTATTGCTGCTGGAGCATATTTATTGGTGCGCAGGATCAATACAATCACTATTGCTATAGCCCCAAGTATCCATCCTGTTGAAATCATCTTGAACCCCTCGATGGCCAACATGATACCCAAAGCTATCTGGATTCCACGTACCACGCTCCTTGGAGTGATAGCTGCCAGTTTCTGGATTAGCCCGGTAAAAGACAGTATTAACCAAATTACGCCGGTGGCAACACCTGAAGCATAAATCAATGAAGTGGGCCATTTTTGAGCTATAGCCACTACCGCCAGCACCTTCATGGGTTGTAGCGGCATCGGCAGCCGGTAGACAAGTCCGGTTACTATATTTGCTATTCCCAGCATTACAAGAAGACCAGACGGGTTCATTCCGTTTATTGCAAAATAGCCGATAGCAAGAGGGAACAGGGTGCCAAAGTCACCCATCGAGCCGGCGAGTTCACGAAGATTAAACTCAAAATCACCAATGCGAAATTGAAATTTCAACCTTGACATAGTTTCCTCTATAAGATAATATAAGTATATTAGCGAGGGCTAATAATGTCAACTGAATCTCAAGAACAATTTCGAGAGAACGTAGATGAGCAGGCAACAGTCTTTAGCGCACTAGCCGATCCGACCCGCCTGAAGCTGGTAAGACTGCTGCGTAACCAGCGTGACCCTGATGCCCTCTGTGTCAATGCTCTGGCAGGTCTTCTGGGAGTAACCCAATCGGCAATTTCCCAGCACCTGCGGGTGCTGAAATCCATTGGACTGGTGAAGGGCGAGAGACGAGGTTTAACCATTCACTATTTTATTAACCGGGATGTACTGGAGCAATACCGCCGGCTCACCTCAGCAGCTCTGAGTATAGAGGAACCTGTAGAAGATTAGCCGGGTAAAAATACTATTTCGTAGAGGAGGGAATAAAATGTGTCATCATTCTGATTGCGGTTGTGAGCGGCATACCTATACCGAGAAGGCTCATTATCACCACGAAGGTTGTGGCTGTGCTCACCATGGACATCCACTAAGGCATTTTCCCACCAGGGAAGAGACTATCCAGGGGATGGAGGACTACCTGAAACAGCTTCGGGCAGAGGCTAAGGGCGTTGAAGAACGCTTATCTGAAATGAAGAAAGAAGGCTAGAATGGTCAAGGAATCAAACGGTAACGTACCGGCAATCGAAGTAAACAATCTGACGAAGAAGTACGGAGAACTGGTTGCTGTTAATGATATCAGTTTCGAGGTAATGAAAGGAGAGTTTTTCGGCTTCCTTGGCCCCAACGGCGCCGGAAAGACGACTACCATCCGGATGCTCACCGGGATAATCAGCAAGAGTGGTGGCGAAGCAAAGGTGATGGGTTATCCTGCGGGCAGTATCGAGGCCAAACAGCTTTCCGGTGTCGTTCCTGAGCAGTCCAATGTCTATATGGATCTGACTGCCTGGAGGAACCTGATGCTGACAGCGGAGTTATATCGTTTGGCTAAGGATGAAGCAAAGGCGAGAGCGGAGAGCCTTCTCAGGCAACTCGGACTGTATGAAAGGAAGGATTCTCCGGCCAAGGAATACTCCATGGGTATGAGAAAGTGTCTGCTGCTGGCGGTGGCGCTGATAAGCGACCCGCAGATTATCTTTCTGGACGAACCAACCAGCGGACTCGACGTCCAGAGCACTAGATTCATCAGGGGGCTGCTCGGGGAGTTCAGACGAGAAGGCAAGACCTTTTTCTTGACTACTCATAACATGAACGAGGCTGCCGAGATGTGCGACCGAGTGGGGATAATAAATCGCGGCAAGCTGGTAGCTCTGGATACTCCGGAAAACCTGAGAATTACTGCCGGCAAGGTCAGTCTCATCGATATCAGTTTTGACAAACCGGTTTCAGTAGAGGCGTTGAAAGAGATCTCGGGAGTGATACGCATTGAGAGCTCACAAGCTATAGAGACTGCGGAAAGAATGAAAGCGATGGCAGCTATGGGAGGCATGGGACCGGGCAGAATGGGGCCCGGTATGAGAGGGCCCGGCATGGGAGGCAGACCGGGAATGGGTCTACTCCAGGCAGAACCGGCCGAGGCGGGTGAGAAGAAACCACCGTCCAATCGATTCAGGCTACATACCGAGGATACAGGAGAGGTGATAACCTCTCTCGTCGACTTCAGCCGCGCTAACTCGCTGAAGATGAATATCCTGAATGTTAATCCTCCCTCTCTGGAGGACGCCTTTGTAATGCTAACCGGGGAGGCGAAACGTGAAAAATAAAGTTCTCGACCAGATAATCCGCTCGTTTGCCCTCGTCAAGAAAGACGTGATGATTTACTACTCTAAAGGTCCGGTAGTGCTGATGGGTGTACTCTGGCCGGCTATAATGTTTATCTCCTTTGCCTTTGGTCGGGGTATGGCGATTGAAAATTTGATGCCCGGGCTCATCGGGGTATCGGTCTTCTTTACCTGTTCAGCCATTGCGCCGGTGGCATTTCCCTGGGAAACAGCCCAGAGAACGCTAGAGAGGCTGGTTTCTGCGCCTGTAGCCATATGGACAATACTTTTTGGTGATATGCTGGCTTCAGCACTTGTCGGTATCATCATTTCCATTGTACCGATACTCATTGCTATCGGATTCGGGGTTACCTTTACTAGTCCTCTTATACTCGCTGTTGCCATTATCGTCGGTTCAATCTGTTTTGCCACTATGGCACTTCTTCTGTCTGTTGCTCCGGTCAGCGGCCCGCAGTACACACAGATGCTGAGCACCCTGATTAAATTCCCGATGATGTTTATCAGCGGCGTCTTTATCCCGCTGAGCAACCTTCCGGTGGTAGCGAGGGCGATTGGCTTTATCTCGCCCCTTACTTACTTTACAGACATTGCTAGGTATTCTACCGGGCACGGTAATTACCTGCCCCTCTATGTGGATTTCCTGGCTATAATCGCTTTTACCATCGTATTCTGGGTTGTAGCCGTGAAGCTTCATAATAGAACATTGCCTCTGAGGGTTTAGGTGCTGCTTTGATTGTCTTGCATGGCGGGATCATGATATGGAACAGGTAAACGAAGAGCAGAAGTATGATATAACCCAATTCGTGAAGTTCTTGCCAGATGATAGAGTCAAGAGCGACGTGCTCAAGAGCAAGCACTTCAATATGGTGGTTATATGTCTGGATGATGGTTACGAACTACCGCCTCACCATGAACCGTATGACGTCCTTTTTTACGTGGTATCAGGCAGAGGAATCATAACTGCGGGTGACAAGCAGTGGGATACACAATCGGGCTCGATAGTCTTCGCTCCTGTTGGTATCAGGGGCATAAAATGTCTTGAGCGCATGACTATATTAGGGATCCAAGAACCTCATTGATATTGTCAGAATTTAAAAAGCCGCAACAAAATACCCTCTTTATTACACTGTTTTGGCTAACCAGATGACCAATCTATTGATACCCCCAGTTCCAGATTCGAACTTTAGTAGACTAGCGCAAAGGTCTTAGAGAAGGTTTTGGTTCTACCTATTGACATGCACGGTCTACCA
>CAZCLE010000056.1:0-3955 GCA_964499445.1 uncultured Dehalococcoidales bacterium | reverse complement strand
GGTCCTATGGTGAGGTAACCAAACCAGAGACTATTAACTACCGCACCCTGAAGCCGGAAAGGGACGGGCTTTTCTGTGAGAGAATCTTTGGCCCGACTAAGGACTTCGAATGCGCTTGTGGTAAGTATAAAAGGATACGCTATAAGGGGGTTATTTGTGATAAGTGTGGCGTTGAGGTAGCCAGAGCCAAGGTGCGTCGGGAACGGATGGGACATATTGAACTGGCATGCCCAGTAAGTCATATCTGGTTTGCTAAGGGAACGCCTAGCCGAGTAGGGCTACTGCTTGACCTGTCCCCACGAAGCCTGGAGCGTGTTCTATACTTCTCTCATTATATCATAACCTCTCTAGACGAGGAGGCACGCCAGGAAGCGATTAGACAACTTGGGGAGAACTGCTCCCAAACCATAGCTGAGCACCAAATGGCGTTGGAAACTAAAATCGCCGAAATGAAAGGAGCCACAGTAGAGGAAGTAAACCAGCTCCGGCGAAATTTTGCTGAGGAAAAGGAGCAACTTGAAAAGCAGCTTTCCGCCGATGTGGAACAGCTAAAAGACCTCAGGAAATGTGCCCTACTTACCGAGAATCACTATCAAGAGCTAAAACAGAAGTGTGGTCAAGTTTTTGAGGCGGGGATGGGAGCCGAGGCTATCCTCCAAATCCTTAAGGGTATTAATCTTAGTGAAATACGCAATCAGCTGCTCCAGGAAACCCGTTCTACTTCAGGTCAACGCCGGAGGAAGGCAAGCAAACAGCTACAGGTAGTGGAGGCCTTTCGCCGCAGCGGCAATAAACCGGAGTGGATGATTGCAACTGTGTTGCCGGTTCTACCTCCTGACCTTCGACCTATGGTTCAGCTGGACGGAGGTAGATTCGCTACTAGCGACCTTAATGACCTGTATCGACGAGCTATTAACCGTAATAACCGATTACGCCACTTGCTGGAGATAGAGGCTCCAGGAATAATCATCCGCAACGAGAAACGGATGCTCCAGGAAGCGGTTGACTCTCTCATCGATAATGGGAGACGGGGACGAGCCGTCTCCATTAATGGTAATCACAAGTTGAAGTCACTCTCCGACATGCTCCGGGGTAAACAAGGGCGCTTTCGTCAAAATCTATTAGGCAAGCGGGTTGACTATAGTGGGCGCTCGGTTATCGTTGTTGGCCCCGAGCTTAAACTTCACCAATGTGGTTTACCCCGACGGATGGCTCTGGAGCTATTTAAGCCCTTTGTTATGCGTCGGCTGATGGAGCAAGGTCTCGCCCATAACATTAAGAATGCCCGACGGCTGGTGGAAAGGGCTAAACCAGAAGTATATGACGTACTGGAGGAGGTTATCAAGGAGCGGCCGGTATTACTCAACCGGGCTCCCACCCTGCACCGACTTAGCATTCAGGCCTTCGAGCCAGTGCTCATTGATGGTAGTGCCATCCAGATTCACCCCTTGGTATGTTCTGCTTTCAATGCTGATTTTGATGGTGACCAGATGGCGGTTCACATTCCTCTGTCCAAAGTTGCTGTTAGGGAAGCCAGGGAGATGATACTCAGTATACGCAATATGCTGCTACCGAGCTGTGGTGAGCCAATAGTAACCCCAACCCTGGATATGGTTCTCGGCTGCTATTACCTGACTCTCATCAAGCCTGGGGCCAAAGTAGAAGGCAAAATCCTGGGCAGCTTCGAAGAGGCAAAGCTTGCCTGTGAACTTGGGGCTATTGACCTCAGGGCTGAGATTGAGGTCAGGGACCAGGAAAGAGACGGGCAAAGGATTAAGACCAGTGTCGGTCGCATCATCTTTAATGATGCTTTACCCGGGGAGCTAGGCTTCTATAACCAAGCAATTGATAAGTCAAGCTTAAAGCGAATAGTAACCGAGTGCTATAAGTTACTAAGCAATGAAGATATGGCAGTGGTACTGGACAACCTAAAGAAATTGGGCTTCTACTATGCCACCAAATCAGGGATTACCATTGCTATGGGCGATATTGAGGTCCCTCCGAGCAAGCCCAAGCTGCTAGAAGAGGCTGAGGAAAGGGCGGCCATTATTGAAAGCCAGTATCACCGGGGCTTAATCACCGAGGATGAAAGGTATAATGGCGTCATAGAGGTGTGGATGGAGACTACCGACCGGATTACTAATAACCTCTCCCAGACCCTTGACCGCTACGGTGGTATTTACATGATGGCAACATCAGGAGCCAAGGGAAATATTACTCAGATTAGACAGATGGCAGGAATGCGGGGGTTGATGACTAATCCCTCAGGCAAGATAATTGACCTGCCGATTAAGTCGAGCCTCCGTGAAGGGCTCAGTGTTCTGGAATACTTTATCTCTACCCACGGTGCCCGTAAGGGACTAGCCGATACCGCTCTGAGAACATCGGGCAGCGGCTACCTCACCAGACGTCTCATTGATGTTGCCCAGGATGTTATCACTCTTGAGGTGGACTGTGGTACTACCGACGGTGTATGGGCATCTGAACCACAAGAAAAGGGGCTACTGCCATCACTTACTGAGCGAATAACGGGTAGGTTAGCGGCCAGTAAAGTGGTCAATCCTGACACTAGAGAAACCATTGTTGACCGGGATGAGGAAATTGATGAGCAGAAAGCGAGTGAAATTATTGCTGCCGGGATAACCAAGGTTCATGTCAGGTCTCCGCTTACCTGTCTGTCCAGGCAGGGTGCCTGCCAGCGGTGCTATGGCAGAGACCTCGCCCGTGGGCATCTGGTTGACCTCAATACCGCAGTAGGCATAATTGCCGCTCAGAGCATTGGCGAGCCTGGTACCCAGCTAACCCTGCGCACCTTTCACACCGGTGGCGTGGTAGAACTCGATATCACCAGCGGTCTGCCCAGGGTAGAAGAGCTCTTTGAGGTAAGACCGCCTAAAGCTCAAGCTATTCTCTCTGAGATAGACGGGGTGGCGGAGGTGATTCATAATGAGGAGAGGAAAGTAATTAAGGTTACTAGCTCTGAGGTATTCCGTGATGAATACTCGCTGCCCTCTGGCTGGCAGGTTATGGTGGACAATGGCCAACGGGTAGATATAGGAACCGTGTTAGCCTGCCCAGCCCCTGAGGCTAAACCTAAGTCAAAATCAAAAGCAGCCGCCCTGACTACTGAAACCCAACCTATCCCAGCTCGTGTGGCTGGCGAGGTGGTTATTGAAGATGGGCAGTTGTCTATCATATATGAGGAGGAAGAGGAGCGGGAGTATGTTGTCCCGGCTGCTACCCATATTCGTGTTCAAAGCGGAGACCTAATAAAGGCAGGGCAACAACTTACTGATGGCACTATCAATCCGCAGGATATACTGCATATTTTGGGTAAAGAGGCAGTCCAGCAACATCTGGTAGAGGAGGTGCAAAAGGTATACCGCTCCCAGGGGGTGAACATAAACGATAAGCATATTGAAGTTATCGCCCATCAGATGCTATCCAAGGTTCGTATTGATTCCTCAGGCGATACCGACCTAGTGCCCGGAGAGTTGATAGATAGGTTCCATTATGAGGACGTTAATGCCAAGGTACTGGCTGAAGGAGGCGAGCCAGCTACTGCCCACACGGTATTAATGGGTATAACCAGAGCCTCGCTAAATACTGATAGCTGGCTGGCAGCAGCTTCCTTCCAGGAGACTACCAGGGTGCTTACCGAAGCTGCCGTTTACGGCAAGATAGATAAGCTGGTCGGGCTTAAGGAAAACGTAATCATTGGTAGGCTGATCCCAGCCCACTACTCGGTTTCTGAAGAGGTGCCAGAGTTAGCGGCTGGTGAAGAAGGTGGAGAGGTGCCAGAGTTGGCAGCTGGTGAAGAAGATAAAGATAAAGAGGAGCTGGCTATCTAGGTTATCCTGGCATTGTAGCTTGACGGCGTTTATAAAGGGAGCCGCCTTAGCTTAATCGAGGCGGCTCTATTCTTATTACCGAGGTTGTTTTAACGACTTAATTC
>CAZCLE010000055.1:0-3996 GCA_964499445.1 uncultured Dehalococcoidales bacterium | reverse complement strand
AATGCGTTTATATGCTGTTCCTATTGAAGGTGAACTGGCGATTAATGGTGTATTAGTGGTTGGCCGCTCAACAGCCGAGGTAAAGGACGTATTAGAGAACTTCGGATATATCCTTCTCTTTACCAGTTTAGCTATGATAGTCCTGGCTGGCGGGTGCGGCTTGTTCCTGGCAAACCGTGCCTTCAAGCCGGTTGAAAAGATCAGCCGAACGGCGCGAGAGATAGAAGAAACTGATTTAAGTAAAAGAATAGATGTGCACAGCGAGGATGAACTGGGCAGATTGGCTTCAACTTTAAATCAGATGATTTCACGTCTGGAGCGGGCGTTTGGCCGTCAGCGCCAGTTTACTGCCGATGCTTCCCATGAGCTGCGTACACCTCTGGCAATCATTCAGGCTGAGTCTACACTATCACTGAGAAAAGAACGCAAGGAAAGTGATTACCGTAAGTCACTGGAACTGATTTCCCGTGAGACAGCGCACATGGCAACTCTGATTGATAAGCTGCTGTTTCTTGCCCGTGCTGATAGTGGCAAAGAGCAACTTAATCTTGAGGTAGTCAACCTCAAAAGTCTTATCACCGACTTGGCTTCAGAGATAGAAGTGCTTTGCCGAGATAAAGGGCTTAAGTTTAAGATTGGTCCGCTAGAAAATCTGGACGTGGAAGGAGATAAAGTAGAGTTAAGGCAGCTTTTTTCCAACCTGCTGGATAATGCTGTCAGATATACCCCAAGAGGGGGCACCATATCGGTTTCTGTAGAAAGACAAAAGGATACTGCTGTGATAGTTATCACAGACTCTGGTATTGGCATTCCCGAAGAGCATATAGGACATATCTTTGAACGTTTCTACCGGGTGGATAAAGCTCGCTCCCGGGCTGATGGCGGTACCGGACTGGGGCTGTCAATCTGTCAGCATATCACCAAAAAACATGGTGGAAGAATTGAAGTTGAGAGCCAAGTGGGAAAGGGCAGCACTTTTTCTGTATCTTTGCCCCTTTCCCAAAAGAGTTAAATGAAACCGTCTCAGCATCCTCATATTCTCCAGCAGTGTACTACAAGCCATCAGCGGGTAAAAATATAAAATGACTACATTACCTTTTGATATTACCATCATACATTTTATCCAATCTTTTCAGACAGATTGGCTGACATCCATAATGCGCGGTATCAGCGATATTGGCTCAATATATGGTTATCTTTTCATAGTGCCAATAGTCGCCGGATTTTTGTATTTCCGTACCCCTTACCGCTTTGAGGGTATCTTTAGTATTCTTATCAACGTCGGCGGTATTTTCAGCCCCCTTTTCAAACTCATGGTTGGTCGCGAACGGCCACCTGATTCGATAGTGCATGTGCTGGTACAAGAAACAAGCGCCAGTTTCCCCAGCGGACATGCGCTCAGTGCCACAATTTTCTATGGTTTTTTACTCTATTTGCTCACGTCGCTACCAGTTAGTCATAAGAGATTATGGGTATTCATTCTCGTATCCATTATCCTTCTTATCGGTATTTCTCGGGTATATTTAGGAGTTCATTGGCCCACTGATGTATTGGGGGGATATATCATTGGAGTCATCTGGCTTGCCTTTGGCATTTATATTTATAAGAAACTCAGGAAGAGATTTGTGAAATCAACTTAGCGATTATTTAATCCATTGAGACAAAGACAACTCGTTCTATATCCACATAGAATCAGTAAGGAAATTAATCGAATCCATAACTTTTTCCTGATTCAAACGTTATAAATAATAATTAGTTAAAGAGGAGAAAAAACCAATGCCAAAATTTACAGTTTTTAATCCCACAGTACCCAAAAAACTACCACAATCGAAATCCTTTTTACTATTATTAATTCTTATACTTGCTATGATAATGGCAACCTTCGCCGGTTGTTCATCAGTTACACAAACAAGTGAGGCTCAATCCCCCAATGGTTCGTCGGATACTAACGGTGTGACGACATCTGCACTTTATGATGAAAATACAGTAGTTTCTCTTTATGAACAAGCCATCCCATCTTTAGTCAAAATTGAGGTTATTGAAGAACAAACGGGAACGATTAGCCCTTTCAATACCGGCCCATTCCAGCAGAGAGGACTAGGCTCCGGATTTGTAATTGATGAACAAGGGCATATTCTCACCAATAACCACGTGGTGGAGGGTGCTTCTTCAGTTAAGGTCATCATTAACAATGGTAGCGAGGTTGCTGCCGAGGTGGTAGGAACCGACCGGGAAAATGACTTAGCCCTCTTGAAAGTTGATACCGGGGCACTTGATGGCATTGCTCCCTTAACTTTGGGGAACTCAGATGACATTAAACCGGGACAAATGGCAATTGCCCTTGGCTCACCTTTCGGGTTGGATGGCTCAATTACGGTAGGTGTTGTTAGTGGTACCGGCAGATCCCTGACCGGAGAGACCCAGCACCTTATCACCAACATTATTCAGACTGATGCCGCCATTAACCCCGGCAATTCGGGAGGCCCCCTGCTCAACTCAAAAGGAGAGGTAATCGGTATTAACACCGCAATCGAAGCATCCGGTACAGGTATCGGTTTTGCCATTCCGATAAACACAGCTAAATCATTGCTTCCCGCCCTTCTGGAAGGAGGAGAAATAAGTAATGCCTGGCTTGGAATTTCCGGAACGGATATCGATGAGGAATTTGCCGCTATGCTTGACCTTTCCGTAAGTAGAGGTGTGTATGTGATTGAGGTAACCACTGATAGCCCTGCAGAAAAAGCCGGGTTAAGAGGTAGCGGCACCGATGAAAGCGGACAGCCCACCTTTGGTGGAGATATCATAGTCAGCGTGGATGGACAAGCAACAGTTAAAGTAGAAGATTTAATAGCTTATTTTAACGCCAAGAAACCCGGTGATAAGGTTTCACTGTCAGTACAACGTGGGGGCCAAGTGCTTGCTATTGAGGTAACTTTAGGAGAATGGCCGGAACAAGCTCCTGCGTCCTGAACTAATTCAGTTTCAGTATACTTTGACCAATGGTCTTTCTATTGATGACAGGTAAGCGCCAGAGCCGGTCTTACGGTAATGCCTTTCAATATGGTACCGCCGGCAGGCACTGATTTATACAGCAGGCTTGTGAACGACATCCCGACGAAGAACAATACTGGCATTGCGACAATCAATCCGAGCGACCACCAACCCAAAGGAGTCTTAGTCAGAACAGTAATCCGTATGTTCATCACCTCCTCCGACACCTAACTGCGAGGCAGGATGGATTTAATGGAACTTAAAGTCAGGGAAAATAAACCCTACAACGCAAGTCAAGATTGCTACACTCAGGACTGAACCAAGTGTAATTAAGGCTACCAACTTGACTCTACCTAGGTTTTTCCTACGAATTAGCCCTATAACGTAAATATCAAGGCCAATCAAGATAATAAAAAGACCAAGTAAATCCGTATCCATACCAAATTGAAGCCAAATAGGAGTGCTCAGGAAAGTAACTAATCCAACCCCTATTACAATGAAGGACGCTGTTATTAGTTTGCCAAACTTTTTTACCATTTTCTTCATTTCCAGTTAATCTTCTTCCTTTCAATCTCAGACTGGGGTCGGATGTCAATAGTGGACACCAAACTACGTCCTGATGCTAATACTATGGTTAGCTTGCTGTCAATATCACTACCTACTTGAGTAGTGAACGCGAAACAAGTAATTGCTGCACCGCCGGAATCAGCGCCTTCTTCTCGAATAATAGTTCGGGAACTGTCCACCAAAGCCTAGAGGTAACAATCTACTAGAATGTGACACCGGGCTAGCGATATAGGGGAATGTGACTAAACTCGGTTTGTGTCATCAGGTGAATCAGGCTTATCTTACCGTCTTCATCAATCTTATGTCGCAGTCTTCTAATATATCCATCTATTAGGTTGGATATGCTGTCAAAATCGTAATCCCAGGCATGCTCTTCTAACATCGTCCGGGTAATCACCATGTTAGGATGGCGCATTAAGTACTCCAGTATGACATACT
>CAZCLE010000054.1:0-4039 GCA_964499445.1 uncultured Dehalococcoidales bacterium | reverse complement strand
GTCTTTGATATTCTTAGCCATAACTCCTCCTTACCTCCTATTTTAGTACTCTCTCAATTTGACCTTTGACCGCTTCAAAGGTATCCATGATACCTCTGCCGATGCCTTCAATCATGCCAAGTCCAGCCTTGGCTGTCTGGCCTACTGCTTTTACAGCCGCATCGGCTATCACTGATGGATCATCAGGCATCCGGGTCTTGAAGTCGTCCATATTAGACTTCACCTCGGTGGCAAAGGTTTCAGCCACACCGGCTACATTCTTTGCCACTCGGGCTGGGCCTTCAGCCATCTCAACCACTCCATCAGCGATTGAATCGACCAATGCCTTGGGATCTGGTAACTGTTGCATTTTGACCTTCTCCTTGGGGAAGCAACCCTCACCAAAAAAGGAACGGGGCAAGCGTTCCAAACCTTCTCGGCGAAGGTTGCTTGCCCCGTTTTCCCACAGGTAGTTACTGAAGCAAAGAGAAAAGGCAGGTAGCCGAAACTCTGGTTTCAGCAACTACCTGCCTTTTAAGTGTTTAACTTAAATTTTAAACACAAATTTTTGATTTGTCAACTATTCTTATAAACACCACCTCCTAACTCAGACTGGCATGAGTAGCGGCGGTGGAGGAATCAACTTAAATGGCAGAGCTAAAGAAGGTCTAGCTCTTATAGAAGCACCTCCATCACCTATCAGTATAGCATTCTCTCGATTAAATTCAAGGCAAGCCTTTACCAGATCGTCCTCCTCCACTTTGGCATTCCTTGAATAGCCCTCAAGCTCTATATCGAGAGCTGCCCTGGCTGATTTGCCATCCAGTAGGGCATTCAGCCCGTCAATGACCGGCATCAGGCTGGTGGCTGCTATCTCATCAGTCCATGGCGTTGAAGCCAAATCGGAATCCATAACCCAGATATAGTCATCCGTATATCCAGCAGCGCAGGCAGCACCATTTGCCACCAAATCGGGACAGAGCTCCACCCCACACTGGCAAGAGAGGAGTTTTATCACCTTGCCCCTGACCTCCCTGGGGTCATACTTACCTACCTCAAGGATTATAGCTTCATTTTGCCCGGTAAAGACATCTATATCACCATGTCCTACCCCAATGATTATATCGGCCTGGGGAGCTGCCAGCTTGAATGGCAGTCGACGCACCAGCATGCCAAGAAGCTGAAACGGCTCAACACGGGGGGCTATGTATCGTAAGAGGAAGCCCGAGGCTGAGCGGGTAGGCAAATCAAAATCAGCCATAGCTAACACTGTCGGCATCTATCTACTCCTCCACGGCCACCTGATTCCCAGAGCTTTTGGGAGCGGTGGCCCTACGGTGGGGAAATTGGGTAAACCCTTATTAACGATGCAGTCTTTCTTCAAGTGTTCTACGATAGCATCGCTTTTAGTAACAGCATTATAGGCAATAATTTTTATCGTCTCGCCACAAAGCGGACACTCTACTGCAACTTCGGGCATTTTACTTCTCCTTGGTCACAATTCTCCTCATTAAGTCAAAGAACTCTGGCTTTTCTTGCATTACTTCGGGTATGCTTTCTAAGGGCACAGCATTTGGGTAATCTTTAGCCTTGCCGCTCAAATTAACTAGAGTCGGTTTAGAACCACCCCTACCCTCAGCCTTTTTAGCCGCTAAATACCTTCTAAAGGCATCAGCGGCTGCTTCTTTATCACCCCGGCGTAGTGCTTCCTGGTACCTCCCCCATTCTTCTTTTGAACTAGCCATTAAACTTTCTCAAACCTCTCAGTGGCCACATTGTAGTAATAGCTACCATATTCATCGATAAATGCCTCTTTATAGGTTGGGTCTGGCGGCCCTGTATAGGTGCCTGCATCCCAATCATATTGGTTGGGATGCATTGCTTGGGCGTAATATACCTGCTGAAGGACCTCACCTGGTATTTTCCATTTGGTGAGTTGCAGCATAGCGACCCTTAGAGGAAATTTCACTCCGCTTGGAATTTCGAAGGTAGCTGCTTCTGTTATATCAAGTCTATCTTTATCACTAATCTCACGTATGAGGACAGTTATGTCCCAGTCACATAGTGACAGTGACCAATTCTCAGCCTCACTAGGCGGGTTTCTAAGAGCCACAGTAACTGTTTCTTCTGGAGGTTTATACCAAGGCCAGTAAATCGAGAGAAACCTTGGTAATGGAGGCCCGAGTGCCGGCTCCATCGGCAACCAGTTTTCTATCTCAAAGTTATTCACCATAACCTCCTCTATTAAATAAAATGAGCAGTGACAGACTTAGTTTGGCACCCTCTGGGATATACTGGGTTGGCACTGGATGTCCAAGTACTGCCGTCAAATCTAACGCCAGTAAACTTATCAAAGGACCAGCCAGGATTGGCAGTCGCGGTGACCGTAATCATCTCCCCATCATCATAGAGACTCTTATACGGACTACGTGTAACTGACCCACCCGAGCTGGGACTAGCAGACACGCTTAAGGGACACTGTGTTGGGGGGGCTGTTATTTTTTGGAAGGCAGCGACAACCCACCAATTTGCATCCATTGTTATTTGGATGCTGCGAGATGTAGACCCAACACCGGGATAGGGCGGCCAGCCTCCCCAGTGGTCAAACTCGTATCCTGAATAAGGGTAGGCGGTTAAGGTTACTACCTCGCCAGCCGAGTATGTAGCTTTACTTGGTGATTTTGTAACATATCCAGTTGCGGGTGGCTCAATAGTAACCTCTAAGGTGTATTCCGCTGGTGGTGCTCCCACAGTACACAGGACTCCACTATAGCTGGCAACCTGAACTGGGGATGCAGGATTCATAAATAGCCCTATCGCTATAGTCCAATTTCCAGTTTTGTTAAGGTCAAACCGCCCCCCGATAAACTCATGGGTACCACCGGGGGTAGCCGAAAATGCCTGCCAATCAGAGTAACTTTCAACAATTACCCCTGTAGGGTCTCTAACCACCCAGCTAATACCTAGCTTCTGGCTGGTAGTCATGTCGTTGCGTCCCCAGATATGGACTAGTCCTCTTTTGCCTTGAGGAACATTGGAGACCGGGATTGTTCCTCGGGACTCGTTATACTCCAGCTCTTTTTTGCTTATCGTGCCCTTGAACTCAGGGACTACTTCCTTGATGGTTATGATGTTTGCGTAGTAGCCCGTGTAGATATCCGGCCCAGGGACATCTCTTATTGAAGAGTATAGGCCGTAGTCAGTGCCAACTTCTCCTGAAGGCACGAGTAGGTCTATCGTTACAGTAACGTGATTCCCTGGTGAGGGGCTACTGGGGATAGTGAAGGTTTTATTGCCACGCACTATCTCGTCATGCGGGTCAAGTAAAGTTTTATGCCATATCACGCTGATCATCCTGGCGTTATCCAGCTTAGGACCAACATAGTCAAACTCAGTGATGACCTTGATCGTATCACCTGGAGCCACAGTCAACACTTGGGGCGGCACGGCCAGACTTATAGTATGTATTCTACCTTTTACCATAGCTCGTAATCCCTAAATTAGTCTATATCTTTGTGTAGCTAGTGATCTTCAACACGCCGAATTGGGGTTCGCCCAAAATCGTTATGATGTTCTCGTAATACTGAGTGTAGATATCTGGCCCAGGGACATCTCTTATACTCGAGTACAACCCATAATCAGTCCGGTAATCTGCTGCGGGCACAAGTAGATCAATCTGAACAGTGATATGTTGCCCTGGTGGGGGGCTGTCAGGAATATTGAACACTTTTTCCCCGCGAACTATCTCATTATGGGGATCAAGCAGGGATTTGTACCAGATTGCGCTGATCATTCTGGCGTTGTCTAGCTTAGGGCCGATATAGTCAAATTCGGTGACGACCCTTACCCTATCACCCGGCATCACGGTCAATACTTGTGGGTACACGGCTAGCTTTGCTTTTGTTACCATATTCCTCCTCCTAAATCTTTGCGTATGAAGTTATTTTGAGATTCAAATATTGCCCTTCGGGCTTTTCAGAGATCCTAATCTTCATCACGTCGCTCTTGCCAGTGATGGGAAACACCCCAACAACGGGGAGGGATAAAGGAGCGGGGGTAG
>CAZCLE010000053.1:0-4089 GCA_964499445.1 uncultured Dehalococcoidales bacterium | reverse complement strand
CCCAGGATAATGCCAGCGGTAGGGAAATCAGGTCCTTTAACAAACTGGGTAAGTTCATCAACCGTGGCTTCAGGATTATCAATGAGATAAGAGATAGCCTCGCAGACCTCGCCTAGATTATGAGGGGGAATATTGGTCGCCATCCCCACCGCAATCCCGGAGCTACCATTAAGCAGTAAATTGGGCAACCGGGTGGGCAGAACTACCGGCTCCTTAAGGCTGTCATCAAAGTTAGGCATAAAGTCAACGGTATCCTTATCAATGTCAGCCAACATCTGCTCAGAAATGGGAGCCAGACGAGCCTCGGTATAACGCATCGCCGCTGGAGGGTCATTATCTATGCTGCCAAAGTTGCCCTGCCCATCAACCAGGACATATCGCATAGAGAAATCCTGTGCCATGCGCACCATCGCCTCATAAACCGGAGCGTCGCCATGAGGATGGTACTTACCTAATACCTCTCCGACAATACGAGCACTCTTCTTATGAGGACTGGTATGAGTTATTCCCATGCCATTCATAGCATAAAGAATACGCCGGTGCACCGGCTTCAACCCGTCCCGCACATCAGGCAAGGCACGGGAAACGATAACGCTCATCGCGTAGTCGAGATAAGAGCTCCTCATCTCATCTTCTATGTTTACCGGCTTGGTTTTTCCCAGAACCATATTCAGTTGAACCTCCTATTCCTCACTATCAGGCCTACTATCACTATCAGCAGGCTCCTCAGGTAATAATTCCACCCCTTCTTCACTCACTATAGTATAGCCAGGCTCCTCCACCGCTTCCTCCTCATCTTCCCGCTCCCGCCTAAATATTCTATCGCTAACATAGGGACGAACACCCGCTAAACCCCTTGAAGGAAAGGAAAGTTGCCCCGCCTGACTGGGGTCCTGATATATCTCTCTAATAATGATAGTCATCATATCTTCCGTTGAGCGGATGATAGCGGCGGTATACCTATTACCACCCTGCATTAATCTAACCAGCCGCTGCCCATGCCTGGGTTCGACCTGCCCCAGATACTCCCCACGACCATTCTTGACTATTAAATTAGACCCATCTATCTCCAAATATACCCTATCACCAGCCACCATTCTGGCCAGTATCTCCGGGGAACCCAAGCGGTAAAGACTAACTACCCCAGCCTTACCTATTTCCTCAATAAAATGCTGCGGTTCGACCTTCCGGGAATCACCCTCAGCACCAACCTCCGCTCCCTCTAAATAGGATAAACGCTGAAGATTCTTCTGGGCAATGACATTATAAGGGTCAAGTTCTACAGCTCGGGTGTAGGCTTCCCTTGCCTGAGTATACTCTCCCACCTCCATATAGGCTCTACCCAAACGATTATAGGCGTCGACATCGTTAGGAAAACTCTCTATTAAACTCTTATTAGTCGCTACCGCCTCCCGCCACCGACCCTCCATAGCCAGGGCTATCGCCTGTTTACTGCGCTGTCGTATTAGTCTTGCCTGTTCCTCTTCCTGATATGCCATCCTCTACCCCCTCCACAATCAGCCTATTCCGGTGTTTCCAGTTCAAACGCCCGGTGCAAGGCACGAACTGCGTCCTTAACCTCGGTATCATTAATGATACAGGTTATCCTTATCTCCGAGGTAGTAATAAGCTGAATATTTATGCCCTGCTCACTTAGTGCCCCAAACATCCTGGCCGCATAGCCGGGGGTATTCTGCATCCCGGTGCCGATAATACTAACCTTACCCATCATGGAATTGCCAACGCATTCTCTGGCACCAATTGATTCGGCTATGGGTTCCACCACCTCCATTGCCTTAGCCAGGTTGCTTTTAGCCACGGTAAAGGTCAGGTCGGTAATATTATTAATACTGGCGTTCTGAACAATGGTATCTATACTGATACCGGCTCTAGCTAAAGGTTGGAAGATAGCCGCCGAAATGCCCGGTCGGTCAGGAACACCAACCACCATAATCTTAGCCACATCAAGGTCATGAGCTATACCCCTCACCTTATTTCGCACTTCCATAGACACCCCTCCATGAATTAATGTTCCTGGATTTTGAGTGAAGCTAGAAGCTACCAGAATAGGAATACTAAATAGCTCTCCCAGCTCAACTGCCCGGGGGTGAACTACCCCAGCCCCATAGCTTGCCAGCTCCAGCATCTCATCGTAGCCAATCTCGGCAAGCTTTTGGGCTTCGGGCACCAGACGCGGGTCGGCAGTATAAACGCCGTCAACGTCGGTGAATAGCTGGCATACCTCAGCCCCCAGGCTAGCCGCCAGAGCCACCGCCGTAGTATCGGAACCACCCCGCCCCAGGGTGGTTATATCCTCCCCTTCGGTAATACCCTGAAAGCCAGCCACAATGACAATGTTCCCTTTCTCCAGTTCTCCGACCACCCGCTTGGATTCAACCTTTAAAATTCGAGCCCGGCTATAAGTGGCATCGGTCTGTATCCCAGCCTGGGCACCGCTAAGGCTAATCGCCTCATACCCCATCTCCCTCAGCGCCATCGCCAGCAGGGTGCTGGAAACAATCTCACCCGTGGAGAGCAGCCCATCAAGCTCCCGTTCGCTAGGTAGCCGGGTGACCTGGTAAGCCAGCTCGATAAGCTCGTCGGTGGTATCGCCCATCGCCGACGCCACAACCACCACCTGCTCACCCTTATCCTTAGCCTGAGCTATGCGCCGAGCCACAGTCTTAATCCTCTCGGCATCAGCCACCGATGAACCGCCATATTTCTGAACAATCAGAGCCATTTATTTCCTAACCTCAAAGCTCAAACAATTTGTACCCGTAGTGTGTGCACCGGGTTATATTTCTATCAGCTGGCTCATAATATTATAACCTGGGTCAATAAACAAGCCCGTTTTGGCCGCCTCGGACTCGGTGAATCTCCTGGCCCCGTTAGCGGTAAATCCCGGTCCCCACAGCATAAACGGCACCGGCTCACCACTGTGGGTCTGGGTTTCAATCGGGGTGGGGTGGTCGGGCATAATCAGGAGCCGAAGGGCGTCTTCTCGCCACGAGCGGAGTCGGCTGATAACCTCCTTGTCTGCCCTCTGGATAGCCTCTACCTTATCATCAATCAAGCCGGCGTGAGCCGCCTCATCGGGGGCTTCAATATGGATGACCACCAGAGCCTGGTCGTCAAGTGCCTTTAGGGCTCCAGCTGCCTGGGCAGCGTAGTCATTGTCCGGACCATCGGTCACCCCGGGTATATCCAATACCTCCATGCCTACCATTTGGGCTAAGCCCTGGAGAAGGTCAACTCCAGATGTGAGCGCCGCCTCAAGACCGTAAACCTGCTTGAAGGCAGGCATACCCGGCACCTGGCCACTACCCCAGAACAGCCATATCATTGTCGCCGGCTTATCGCCTCGAGCCCTCCGCGCTATGTTCACCGGATGGTCTCGGAGAACCGCCTCCGAGCGCCTCATCAGGTCTCGTAACAACTCGCTTCCCTGACCATAGGGCAGGAAATCATCAATAGGCTTGCCCGGAATATCGTGCGGGGGGGTGCAGGTAGCCAGGGGAGTATCCTTTCGCCCCTTGAGCTTGCATATATGCCGGTAGCTGACGCCGGGGTAGAAGTGGATATTATCATCACCCAGGTTTTGGTTTAAAGCCGAAATAAGCGGTTGGGCGTCACCAGTGCTGATATGCCCCGAGCTGTAGTCCCACATTTTACCATCCCTGACCGTCACCAGATTGCAGCGGAAAACGACCTCGTCATCTTCAATAGGAATGCCCATACTCCTGGCTTCAATAGCCGCCCGACCCCGATAGTAAATCTTGGGGTCGTAACCCAGCACCGACATACAGGCGCAGGCACTGGACGGTTCCATCCCCGGCGGCACAGTGCGGGCAAGCCCCAGAATGCCTTCCGGCACCATAGCATCCAGGTTTGGCGTGTGGGCAAGCTCCAGGCAGGTCTGGCCACCCCGCCCCGGCAGCGGCAAACCCGCAGCACCATCAATTATCAGAATACAGTATTTCACCAATCTCTACCTTTTGGTGAGGTCGATAAACAACCTCACCCCCTCTAGATTTTTATTAGGTAACCCCATCCCCTTTATCCCCTTCCCCTTGATAAGGGGAAGGG
>CAZCLE010000052.1:0-4415 GCA_964499445.1 uncultured Dehalococcoidales bacterium | reverse complement strand
CAGCAGCACATGGTTATATTGGGGCAAAAAGTGCCCACACACGGCTAAAACCGCCACCAGGAACGACTACGTAAGATATAATCATCAAAAGGAGCGAAAAATAAATGCCCACCGCCGACTATTATGAGCCACACACTCATTAGAGTAATATACAGCGGTTTATCGCGGACTGATGCTTCGGCCAAGATTATGATGCTGCCTACGAGTGAGAGCAGCCAGAAGATATTGAAAGAAATCACCATGCCTCTACGAAGAGGAGTTCTCTTGGGAGCATATGTCTTGTTTGCCTTTTGCTGTCTGGAGATATCCCATGCCACAACGAGGAGGCAAACACTCCATAATATTGGCGCAATGCCCATATCGAGGGCGGTTCTCAGATTGCCTGCTGTCCAAGCTAATACAAATATAGTTATGGCTACGGGCATGGCGATTGCTACTAGGATGTAAAAATTTCGCGGTTTGCTCTTACGGTATAAATATTTATGCAACCTGCAAGTAACCTCCTTTTACATTATAGCATCACTGCCACCTTATTTAATTAACACATTCACCCGGCTACTTGCTCGCTTCCTTCGGATGTTTCGGATACCTAAGGCTAGAGCCACGAACCAAGCTTCAGTTCTAACATCTCCGCAGTTGAATTCAGCTACTCCCAGCCTTTCTGTTGAATAGGGGGGAATGGCAGGGAAGCTTTTTATTTTCCGCCTGGTTCCCAATCTGGCGTTCCCACTATTGTAACCGCAGCAATAGACTGCGGTCCGCCAAGATTATGTGCAAACCCCGCTCGAGCATCCTTGACCTGGTAACCCTCTGCTGTTCCTAGAACTTGCTTGGTAAGCTCAGCTACCATCCTTATTCCCGTGGCGCCGACAGGATGTCCAAAACATTTTAGTCCGCCATCAGGATTTATCGGGAAACCGCCGTCTATTGCAGTAACTCCTTCTCTGATTAGGTCTGCAGCTTCTCCAGGCTGGCACAACCCCAGGTCTTGATAAGTTAGCAATTCTGTAATAGTGAAGCAGTCATGAACTATGCCAAAATCTAGTTCCCTTCGGGGATCCTTTATTCCCGCTTCCTTGTAGGCTGCCCGGGCAGCCTTTACATTCGCTGGAAGCGACAACCCTGTCCAATCAGGCCTGAAAAATGGCCATTGGGTTTCCACGGCAAGAGATAATGCCTTTATCGTGGCATAATCTGCTCCAAGAGCCTTTGCTGTATCAGGTCTGGTGAGTACAACGGCTGCCGCACCTTCCGACATAGCACAACAGTCAAAAAGACCGAGAGGATAAGAGACCATAGGGGCGTTCAACACGTCCTCCATAGTTATTTCCCTTCTAAAATGAGCTTTGGGATGTTTAACTCCATTGTGATGATTCTTGATACTGACCCTTGCCAGGTCTTCTTTAGACCACCCCCATTCCTTGAATGCTCGAACTGCACAGGGGGCAAAATAGGCAGGAGCTGATTCCCAGGTTAATGCCGGATGTGCCAGCAGGAAATCCTGGGGAAGCCCTCTTCCGCCGTGGTCTAGAAGCTTTTCCACCCCGCAAGCGACAACTATATCATACATACCGGCGGCTACCGCATATGCCGCATTCCTGATAGCATCCATGCCTGAGGCGCACTGGTTTTCAACACGGGTGACTGGCTTACCATAAAACTTCAGGGGGTCAGCAGCCGCCCATCCCGATACACCAGAATGATGATGGGCGGTGCTGACCCATACTGCTTCAACATCCTTCCTCAAGTCAACCTTTGCTTCATGGCACGCCTCATACACAGCGTCGATAATCATATCATCTGCATCCTCCTCCCAGTGCTCCCCAAACCTTGTAACCCCGGTACCAATTACAGCTACCCTATCCCTGATACTCTTCTGCATCTGTCATACCTCCCCGGACCTATTCTCTCACCAGTCTAGCTTTCCAACCATAAAAGCGATAATCGCTCCTCTGATGCAGCAGCCTCAAACTTAATTCTATTGGTGTATCTATATTCACCTCGTTAGGCTCGTGGTCGGTCATCTCCAACCACAATCTGCATCCATCGTCGAGATCGGCAACAACCCTGGTAGTGGGATTTATCCCATCGCCGGGCATATTTCCAGGACCTAACAGGTAATCATGATTAAAGGAGAACACCTTCCCCTTTCTGGCGAGCCTTATCTCTTCGTAATTATCTTTCTCCCCACAAATCATGCATATTCTGCTTATTGGATATTGTAGAGTTCCACATCCCTTACATCTCATCCCGTAAAGACGCAGAGCCCAACTCTCGTCCCTCCAATATTTAGTGACTGAACCCTTTTGCCATTCTGGGTCACCAACGTCCAGTTCTTTTTTGAACTTGGCAAAGTGTCCGTATGATGGCAATAACATTTTGGACGATATATATTTCGTGCCCCTGTGCCTGCCTTTTTCTTGTTGTACTTTTTCCGTCGTTCTTACCAGGAATGCGTCGCTTCCTTCACCATGGCTGACACAGACAATTGCCTCATTCGGTCTGGCTGTTTCAAGGGCTGCCACAAGAAGCAGCAGGCAGTGTGGTGTTCCCGTTACCCCCACGTTGGCGAACATAAGATCCTGTAATTGGGTTTTTCGGTCTATCTGCAATGACCTCGCCAGGTTCACATGGCTTCTTGGGTCAGGCGCATACAACGCAAACTTAGAGACATCCTTTACCGCTGTGTTACATTTTTCCATTAGCTTGCTTACGGCTTGAGTAACATCCGCCAAGAGTCCGTATTTTGAATCAAGTCTGGCGTCAAATACGTTCAGATATATATCCTCTTCCCTCTTCCATGGTCCTGGTATGGCATTCACCACCGTTGAGAAGCCTACTATATCCGCAATATTTTCACCTTCCCCTATCAACAATGCTGCAGCTCCATCACCAAACGTCTGCTCAAAATCAGAATTTGGTCTGGCTCTCCTTGAGTCGGCAGCAATTACCAGAACTCTTTTTGCATCTCCCGCTTTTACCATGTCAAAGGCGGCTTTCACGGCTAGTGTCGCCGCTCTCAGCGAACCGGTGATATCAAAGGTATAGACATCCTTCCTAAGGTCTAGAGCGGAGGCAACGATGGAAGCCGATTGCTTCTCTTTAAAAGGGGGAGAGACAGTAGCAAAATAAAGCCCATCAACCTCCCTGGAATCTACGCCACTTAGGCAATCAAGACCTGCTTCTACTCCCATTACTAAGCTATCCTCATCCCATGAGGCAACCGCTCTCTCCCCTCCCATAGGTGGTGCGCCTGATGCCCGGGCTATTTCATCTCTACTTATTCTCCACATCGGGATATAAGCCCCATACGATAGTATCCCTGCCAACTTTGCCTCCTTCTTATAGTGCTCTACCGTTATAGCTCTATTTCCTTTAAATCTGGAGCTACGCGCAGAAGTGGTTCGGTAATCTCTTGTACTTCCTCAACGGTGTAACCAGGCGCCGTTTCCCTGAGCAGCAACCCCTGTGGTGTTACATCGATTACAGCCACATCCGTGATTATCTTTGAAACGCAGCGGACTCCCGTCAATTCGTAGGTACACCTTTTCACGATTTTGGGCTCGCCGTTTTTGGTGACATGGGTCATAGCCACAATGACCTTCTTAGCCGCTACGGCTAGGTCCGCCGCACCGCCAATGGCGGGGTGCAGAGCATCTCTTGTACATGAGACGATATCCCAATCATAGTCAGCCAGAACGCCTGTCATCCAGTTAGCCAGGTCACCCTTCTCAGATACCTGCAGTGCCCCCAGAACACAGAGGTCAATATGGCCCCCTCTAATCATGGCGAAGGACTCATCATGAGAAAAGAAGCTCATCCCGGGAAGAGGAGTGATAGGTTGGAGGCCAGCATTAAATAGGTCCCAGTCCGCCTCTTCGGTAGAGGCAATCTGCCCGAAGCCAAGGACACCATTCTCGGAGTGGAGAAAAATCTCTCTCCCCTCGGGAATGAGGTTGCTTGCCAGCGAGGGTAACCCGCTGCCCAGGTTCACGACCATTCCGTCTTCAAACTCTCGGGCTACCCGAAGAGCCACGGTCTCTTCGTCAAGCTTGAATTTCTCAGCGCTCATTCTGTTCTCCCGCCGCCAGTATGTGGCTTCACCACAACACGGTCTACGTACAGCGAGGGTGTCACAATGGTCTCCGGGTCCAGGTCTTCAGCCTCAACCAACTCTTCTACCTCGGCAATGGTTATATTTGCGGCTCCAGCCATGGTGGCATTAAAAGCGCGCGAGGTACCCCTGTAGACGAGGTTCCCGTACCTGTCTGCCTTGTAAGCCCAGATGAAGGCAAAGTCGCCCTTGATGGCGTACTCAAGCAGGTATTCGCGGTCGCCAAAAGACCTTGCCTCTTTTCCTCTCTGCAGAAAGGTTCCAACGCCAACAGGACTATAAAAAGCAGGGATGCCCGCCC
>CAZCLE010000051.1:0-4481 GCA_964499445.1 uncultured Dehalococcoidales bacterium | reverse complement strand
GCATGGCTCTAAATAAGATGCCTGAGCTACCTATATATAAGGAGCAGCCAGGTGCCTAAGCTACCATATATATAAAGGAGGATATTGAGGTGAGAGTAATTAAGGTTGATGAATATCTGGTGATAAACATCTACACGGGCAGCAGGAAGTGGCTGACACAGCCACCCAGAAAGAAAAGCGCCTATGACGTGGTGATAAGAATTAAGGGGACCGTCAAAATGCCGGATAGTATTCCATTAATAGATATTGGGGAGGTTACCATTCCTGAGCTTGAAGCATTACAAGAAGCGAGAATGGGGTAAGGAGCAGCGATAATGGGCGAAATGTTTCACATTTATATTTTATACTTTCTTGTCGGTTATCTGATAGGAGGTAAGCTCTATGACTACTTTCATAACAAATAAGGAGAGATTGAATGTCTAAGAGGTTCACGAGTGCCCGGCACGAATATATAGATGACCTGATAACCAGGGCCGAGGGAGACTTTTGCCTTGTCTGCTACTTCGAGAGGGGCATCAGGCGCCGTGATATCCACAGAAAGGACGGGACTATAAGGAAGCGGATAATCCTGGAACACGCTGACAACGACCCCTCAAATAACGCTCTGGGCGTTGATGGTAACGTCCATCACGTCTGCCGGAGCTGCAATAAAAAACTTGAGAGTTTAAAAATCCGAGATAAGGTGAAAAAAATTCGAGGGTACAGTGTCCTTTTAGAGAGAGAGAGAGAGAGAGAGAGTTTACCTACCTGGAAAGACGTACTGAGCGACGAAGTAAACTATGATGGCGCATCAGCAGAAGTACAACTAAGAAGGATATTCTATCCCTTATGGAAAAAGTATATGATAACCAGACTAAACGAACAGGATAAGGTATCCAAGAGGGAACTAATCAGGGAAGGGACAAATGCTTCAGGATGCCGGCTAACTACCTCCAGGAACTATATGGAAGCGGCAACGGCTAAAAATGGGTTCTTACAGGAAGTAGAAGTAGACGGCAACAAAATAATCGTATTCAGGGAGGATAAGGAATGAAAAAATATAGACTGACACCAGAGGAGCAAACACAAGCTATAATCGGCATTCCTGACCAAGTAGGTGTTTGTATAACCAGTTCGGACGAAGAGGATGCCCTTTGTGATGCCCAAGTCTCCAAGGTCTTCCGCTTACTTGCTGGTAAAGATTGTTTACTGAGTGATGAGGCGATAGAAGCTGTGTGGGATAAAGTTGAAGCTGATGGTGGAGGCGATGATGACTTGCTTAATGCCAGAGCCGTAGCCAATGCTGCTGCTGAGGTTGCAAAGCAGAAAGAACGGGTAGAGGTAAAAGAGGATTGGTTGTTAGATGATGCTCGTGAGATTATTAGAGATTTTATTGACCAGTTCAATGATGACATCGAGAAAGGATGTGATTATGGCAGAGGTAGTGATTATGTTCTTGAACTTGTGAGTGAAATCAGTAGCACATTGGTAGCCTCATTTGAAAAATGGCAGTCTCTAAGGAGTGAATGATGTACGTATTAGGATTCTTTGATAAGAATGGGGCTTCTCCCAATCAGAAATAGAGGAGTTGATGAAATGAGAGAGATAATATATCCAGAGCATAAACATCCTCACGGCGTTGAAAATACAAAGCCCAATGATTACAGAATATGGGTATGTGATGAGTGCGGACACCTGTTTTCTGATGAGGAAATTAGGAAGGATGCCGAGAGCGGAGAATGGGGACACCCTTGTAAATCTCATCCTTGCAGAAAAGGTCAAAGATGTGAAAGCCACCTTGAACCCTATATGCCGGAAACAGAGAAATGAATTTAAGCTGAAAGAGGTAAGAGGATGAAATGTATTAATTGTCGATTTCAGGTGTTATTGCCCTGTTCATTACGTTTGTTTTAATGGAGGGCTGCTGAAATGAAAGAGTCTGATTTTCAGGAATGGCTGAGGCATCTGGCGCAGGTATACGGATGGTGCTCTTATCATACACACCGTAGCCAGTTCTCACCATCTGGCTTTCCTGATACCGTTATGGTACGGCTGGACCCGGAACCCCGCTTAGTATTCGCAGAATTAAAGACAGATGATTTGAGTATTAGCCAGCCTTCCTTTGAGCAATTTGCGTGGCTCTATGCACTTCAGCATATTCCCGGAGTGGAATGTTACTTATGGCGTCCTAGCGACAGGGACGATATAGAGGAGATATTAAGGTGAAAGAAGAAACAGATATGATGGATTTTCTATTGCCAGACTTAATCGGAAAACCTGATGGTCTTACCGATAAAGAAGGTAATATTATATTTCAAAAGGAATTCAGTATTCCAAAAAACTGCTATGTGTTTTTTATCCCAGTGGATATGTGGCTAAGGGTAGTAAAATGAGCATAAAAGATTTAGAGCAAGCGGCGGAGAAATGTAACAGCACATATATCGCCTATGTCAATGCGATAATGGACTTGTTTCTTGCCTATCGAGAAATACCCGTATAGCTGGTCAAATTCTTACTGGATGGTGGAGATGAGCGGAACATCGACTAAGACAACGAGAGTCAGCATACGCTTGCCAAATGATGTGGTGCGGACACTTAAACGCAGGATAGAAAATAAGGGGTCTCATTGGTCAAGTATAGGGAATTACCTTAAAGAGCGTATAATATACGATATACGGCGACCTCATAGCCAGAGAAGGGCTTAATATGACAATACATTTGCTCAGAGAACGCTGTCTCCGTTGCGGAGGGAATATGACGATTGATGCTACTGGTCGCTTTCCTGAGATAAGATGCTTCCAGTGTTCAAGAACAAGAGAGATGGACGAAGCGGAAAGGATGCAGGTTCGGAAGATACTGGGAAGGTTTACAGAGCTACCACCGGCAAAGTTTAGCGGCTTCGGTGGATTTCACTGCAAAGGTAAGGTAAGGCAGCTACATTTGGAACTGAGAGCCTCTTAAACCGCACCTGTCAGTATTGCTATCCCCAAGACAATCATACCGGTAAAGATTGCCCCGCTTATCCAGGTTCCCACTTTCCTGAAGGTTGTATTTGTTTTAACTTGACCGTTCAAATCCTTTAGGTGCATTTCTATATTATCAACCTTCTTAACCAGCCCGCCGTCAGGAGAGCCGGAGATACCTATCAGCACAGTCTTTACCTCAATTATTTCCCTGTAGACGTCTTCATTTTCAATCTTCTTTGCCATTCTAAACTCCTCTATGCTATTCCAAAATGGGACTTTCCTCCTGTCATCGTCCATTTCACAGCCTTATCCTTTCAAGTCCTTAATCAATCTCTCTATCCCCAAGACTACTACCAGTAGCGTGTAGCCTATCTCAATCCACAATATGTAGGGATTGTTTTCATACAGGTATATCTTACCGTGTATCTGAATCAAAATAAGATGCACTAGCACCCATATCAAGGCTACCAATCCGAACAAGGTAAAATATATTTCTTTTAGTTTCTCTATCTTTCTTGCGGTAGTGTTCTTACTAATCTGACCGCTTAATCTGGCAAGGTGTGTCTTTTTCTCTTTGATGTCGCCTATCATCCCGTTAGCATCGGGGTTGCCGTCTACACCCACTACCGCCTGATAAACATCCGCTATCTGTTGTTTCTGAGTTTTACCTGGCATCTTACTTTCCTTTCTAGTAGCTTTTTTACAAATTATACGTACTCCAGAAGGACACCAACCACATCTACGTTATGCCCCGCCGTACTCTCTATTAAACAGACTCCTACAAAATCGTCTGCTGCAAGACTACTCAGCAACCCTGAGATATTAACCCCATATATCTGATTGTTAACTACGTTGTACGTTGTCGATGTATCATTCGCCGTATGGGCATTATATGCCTGTCCAACAGCACCATAGTCTACAAGAACATCCCAATCGGCGGCGGCTTGTGTAGCGGCGGGTATTACTATAATCTTTGCCGATGTGATGCTGGTAAAATCATTCGGACACTTGAATGTTATATAAGCCCTTTCGGTTGCTGCATTAAGCTCGACTACAGGGAAATTTCCTTGCACCTCAGGGAAGTCTCCACCGAGAGTTCCTGTGGCTGGTATAAATAATTGTTTTCCTATCTTATCGCCAACGCCGAGATCGTCTATATATTTCTTTGTAGCCGCATCGGAATCACCTGTCGGCGTACCGAGATTTGTAATTCTCTTTGTCCGCCAGTCTTTGTCAGTATCTATTGTCAGATCGGAAAGGTTGGTTACTCCGAAGACCTGTATTTCCAGTTCTTGCAGGAATTTAGCCCAGCTAGTCAGAGTAAGGAAAATATCGTTTAGCTTCTCATAAAGCTCATCCGTATTCGCGTCTATGACTTCAAACAAAGGCTTTACCATTTCCCAGCTTAACGACCTCGGCTCGACACTACCAACCTCCGATATCTGCTGCTGAAGCCTCGACTGCCTGGAGGATTTTGCTCCGGCGATAGCCCGTTTCGCCTGAAGTCCAAACGATATAATCTGGTAGAACTCACTA
>CAZCLE010000050.1:0-4568 GCA_964499445.1 uncultured Dehalococcoidales bacterium | reverse complement strand
CCAGCTTACTATGCTGGCTCATATCTCCTCCGGTAAGCTCCATATCAATATCATGCAGGAGCCCGGTAAGCCCCCACTCCTCCTCATCCTCACCAAGGCGCCTGGCTAGCCCCCGCATAATTGCCTCGGTGGCCAGCATATGCTTAATCAGATTCGCGTTCTCTACATTAGCTTTAATGGAGTCAAGTACTTCTTCCCGCGTCATTTGCTCCTCCTTGGCTACTAGTCGGTCTTAATAAGGCACTTAATATAATACCTGTAATACCCAATGCAACGCAAGCCCAGAAAGCCGGGTTATAACTGCCGGTCACATCAAATATCCTCCCCGCCAAGACGGGACCAATAGCCCCGCCAATGGTAAAGCTACACATAACCGCTCCCACAATGGTACCCAGTGACCTCAAGCCGAACAACTCAGCCGGTACCGGTGACATCAATGCCGCCAAACCACCATAGCCAAAGCCAAAGACGACAGCAAACAGGTAAAACATCCACACCTCTTTGGCTACCATCACCCAAAGTAACGCCACCACCAGTAAAATAAAGCTAATAATAAGACACCGCTTATTACCAATTCTATCGCCGGCACTACCTATTACAATCCTGCCGGCAGTATTTACCCCGCCGATAACAGCTATGATACTGGCGGCAACCATTGATGAAATCCCCACCTCAATGGCATGAGGCACAATATGCACCATGATAGTATATAGATTAAACCCGAAGCAGAAGAAAACGGCACAAACCATCCAGAATGTTCCGGTGCCAACTGCCTCTCGAAAACAAAAGCCTCCGGCTGTTAAGTTCAGGCTCTCCTCTTTTACCTCATTCCCACCGTAAGGCAACTGACCTACCTGATGAGGGTCACGCCTTAAAAACTGGGCGGCTAACATAAGCAACACCAAGACTCCACCACCAACGATAATATAGGAAAGGCGCCAGCCATGGTCAGAGATGAGCCGACTGGCTACCAGGGAAAGAAGTATGGTGCCGATGCCCGAGCCTGAAGTAACGATACCTGTCATCATGCCCCGCCGCTTGACAAACCACCTGGGCACAGTGGATATCAATGGCACCCAACCACCGCTCATGCCAACGGCTATTATCACCCCGTAGAACAGATATAGCTGCCAGATAGTGCCAATCTGGGACATCAGCAAGTAGCCCAGACCCAAAAAGAAGCCGCAGACGATCATAATTATCCGTGGACCAAAGCTATCGCTCAGCCTACCGGCAAAAATACTCAGAAAACCCCACAGCACCAAATAAAGGGAGAAGGCACCTGAGGTTGCCGCCCTTGTCCAGCCAAACTCGGTTAATATCGGTTGGAAAAAGATACCAAAGGTATACTGCGCCCCATGAGCTATTATCGTAATCAGGAGGGCAGCGGCTACCACAATGTAGCCGTAGAAAAATTTTGGCTTCCTGTCTCCAACCAAGGATGAACCTCCATCTGATAGCAATACGACCTCTTAACCTACCCTGCTTCCCTACTCTCAGACAATAAAAAGGGGGCAACTATGAATCCCCCACAAATGCTGGCTGCCAAATTGAGAGGATATTAACTAGGCAGTCAACTTAGCTAAAGTATACTCAATATTCTTAGCTAACACCTTACCTAAATACTGTCCAGTGGCTGAAGATTTATGCTGAGCTATTTCCTCAGGCGTTCCCGCAGCTACAATATAGCCACCCCGGTCGCCGGCACCAGGTCCAAGGTCAATAATCCAGTCGGCATTCTTAATCACATCCAGGTGATGCTCAATGACAATAACCGTATTACCAGCATCAACCAGACGCTGTAGTACCCGTAATAGTGCCGCCACATCCTCAAAAGAAAGACCAGTTGTCGGCTCGTCAAGAATATATAATGTCCTGCCCGTAGACCGCCGTGACAACTCGGTAGACAGCTTTACCCTCTGCGCTTCACCACCGGAAAGGGTAGGTGCTGGCTGACCGAGTCGAATATAGCCCAGTCCCACATCATGCAAGGTCTGCAGCTTCCTCTTCACCTTGGGGAAATGCTCAAAGAAAGCCAGCGCTTGCTCCACCGTCATATCCAATACCTCGGCTATGTTCTTACCCTTAAATCTAATTTCCAGAGCCTCACGGTTATAACGCTTCCCCTTGCATACCTCACAGGGGACGGTTACATCGGGCAAAAACTGCATCTCAATCTGAATAAACCCCTCCCCGCCACAGGCTTCACAGCGCCCACCCTTAACATTAAACGAGAACCGACCGGGACGATAGCCTCTCATCCGAGCCTCAGGCACAGTAGCAAAAAGCTCACGAATCGGGGTAAAGGTTCCGGTATAGGTAGCCGGGTTGCTACGAGGGGTACGCCCAATAGGCGACTGGTCAATATTGACTACCTTATCAATATGCTCGACACCAATAATGTCATCACATCTGCCCGCCCTCTCCCGTGACCGATAAAATATCTGCGCCAGCCGCTTATACATGATTTCGTCAATAAGGGTGCTCTTACCGCTACCGGAGACGCCGGTGACACCAACAAACCTGCCCAGGGGAATATGGACATCTATATTTTTCAGGTTGTTCTGCCTGGCCCCCTTGATTACTATCTCCTCACCTGAGCCACGGCGGCGCTTCGGTGGTAAAGGAATCTGCTTAGCACCACTAAGATACTGACCGGTTATTGACTCCTTTGAGTTCAAAATATCAGACAGAGTCCCGGTGACCACAATCCAGCCCCCATGTTCCCCCGCCCCGGGTCCCATATCAATAATGTGGTCTGCCGCCCGCATCATAGCCTCATCATGCTCCACAACCAAGATGGTATTACCCAGTTCCCTCAGCCTCTTCAGGGTCTCAATCAAACGAAAGTCATCGGCGGGGTGAAGTCCAACTGTCGGTTCATCACAAATATAAAGCACCCCCATAAGACCACTGCCAATCTGGGTCGCCAGGCGAATTCGCTGCGCCTCACCACCGCTCAGAGTTGCCGAAGCACGCTCAATAGTAAGATAGTCCAAGCCTATATCCTTGAGGAAACCGAGGCGGGCTTGAATCTCCTTGAGAATCTGATGGGCTATCATCTGCTCACGCTCACTAAGTACCGCTCCTTTACCACCAATAATACCTACCCACTCCAATGCCTGAGTAACCGACATTGAGCTAACATCCGTAATATTTTTGCCCCCAATGGTTACGGCTAAAGATTCCGGTTTAAGCCTCTTGCCCTGACAAACGGGACACGGTTGGGACATCATATAACGTTCAATCTCGGCACGAGTACGCTCTGACTGGGTATCATAGACCAGGCGCTCCAGATAAGGAATAACCCCCTCATACCCGGTAAAATATTCCCTGACCCGACCATAACGATTTCTATGCCTCACCAGCTCCCCACCCTCCCCATAAAGTATGAGTTTAAGGTGGCGCTCTGATAGCTCTTTAACCGGGGCATGAAGAGAAAAGCCGTAGCGTCGGGCTAGAATTTCCAGTTCGTTCATATGCCAGGAGAGCCACCACCCGGGGTGAACTGCACCTTGGGCGATGGATAGTTCCTTACTACGGATAACCATATCGGGGTCTATCTCCAGTTTAACCCCTAAGCCGGTACAGGCAGGACAGGCACCGTGAGGACTATTAAAGCTGAAGGTTCTGGGGGCAATCTCACCCAAGCTAATTCCGCAGTGCACGCAGGCAAAATGCTCCGAGAACAATAATTCCTCACCATCAACAATAAATACCAGCACCACCCCCGCCCCCAGCTTGAGAGCCGTTTCTACCGAATCAGCAATACGGCTCTGGCTTCCGCTCTGCCCGATTACCAATCTATCCACCACCGCCTCAATAGAGTGCTTTTTATTCTTGTCCAGCTGAATTTCATCAGACAGGTCATAGATATGCCCATCGACCCTAACCCTGACATAGCCCGCCTGGCGCAAATCATCAAACACCGCCTGATACTCGCCCTTACGGTCTCTAATCAGTGGTGCCAGAACCATAATACGGCTATTTTCGGGGAGGTTTTGAATAGCATCAACAATCTGCTGCACCGTCTGCATAGCAATCTCCCGCCCGCACTTAGGGCAATGGGGATGACCCGCCCGGGCAAAAAGCAGACGCAGGTAATCATAAACTTCGGTTACCGTCCCCACGGTAGACCGTGGGTTGCGACTCGGACCCTTCTGGTCAATAGAAATGGCTGGGCTTAAGCCTTCAATGTAATCAACATCGGGCTTTTCCATCCTGCCCAGAAACTGGCGAGCATAGGCGGATAGAGACTCCATGTAGCGGCGCTGCCCCTCGGCATAGATGGTATCAAATGCCAGCGAACTCTTGCCTGAGCCAGAGACACCAGTGATAACTACCAGTTTATCCCGAGGGATAACTACGTCTATATTCTTGAGGTTATGCTCCCTGGCTCCTTTGACCACTATGGCATCTAATGGCATGCTTCCTCCGTATCCAAAGTTTATTGTAGCACCAGAGCTATAAGGGCAACAAGCGCTACAACAAAGGTGTAAGAGATTGTTTGGTAACCTATCCCCCTGACCCCCTTCCCTTAAAAGATTGTTTACCAACCCCTCACCCTT
>CAZCLE010000049.1:0-4617 GCA_964499445.1 uncultured Dehalococcoidales bacterium | reverse complement strand
GGACTGGCAGCAGTAATCGGTCATATGTGGATGGTCTGGCTGAAGTTCAGCGGGGGAAAAGGCGTGGGCACTACCGTAGGTGTCCTGGCTACTTTGATGCCCGTTTATGGATACTGGCCAGGATTAATAATCTTCCTTGTCATAATTGTCATACCCCTGTTAATCACCCGCAATGTTGCCCTGTCCACATCTACTGCCCTCGCCTGTCTCCCCATTATTATGTGGCAGGTCACGCATCAGGGCTACTTTATTATCTGGTCAATAGTCTTAGGCATTATCATCGGCCTAAAATACCTACCGACAGCCAGGTCTGCCTGGGCTAAGGCTGAGAATAAGAGGGATTTCTTCTTTGACCGCTGGCGAAGACAGGAGAGATAGGCTATTTATTAGCTTAATCTACCTTCAATGACTTCAAAAGGCAAATGACCCGGCAGCTTCCCTCAAGCATAGTGGTGCAGTTATGGGCTTCCTCAAGCAACTGACCAATGGCAAAACTACCATGACCACGAACCATAACCAGACGGCATTGCTTTAGTGCCCGAGCAATTATGTCCGCCAGACCCCCGGGTCTTACTTCCATATGCCAACCCAGAACCGGGACACTGCCGAGGAGAGACAAGCCTTCAGCATCGGTGGGCTCAATCTCAGTTTCAGCCAGGGATAGAGCAACGGCATGAGGGGGGTGGGCGTGAACAATAGCTGAGGCTGAGGTTGCCTGATAAATAGCCCGATGGACGGGTAACTCTATTGAGGCTAAAGGCGTAGACCGGTCATTCTTACTTAGCCCGGTCTCTATCAAATCATTTTCCTCTAGACAACCGAGCTTGCTACCGCGGCGGGTAATGATGATACGGTCGCCAAACCTGACACTCAGATTGCCACTGCTGGAAGCGACCAGCCCCCGGCTGAAAAGGTCATGGCCTACATCTTGAAACTGGGATAATATCATAACTTCCTCTTAATAGAATCCCGCCCTCTGGCTGTAGCTAATTTATACCCACTGGCAGTAAAAATCAAGTCAAACTATCCCTTCAGACCAACTGCCTGATGACAGCGATAACCCTACCCTGAATCTCAACATTGTCTGGCTCAGCATATATCGGCCGCATCTGGCTATTTGCCGGCTGGAGTCGGATACGACCCGACTCAGCATAAAATTTTTTCAGTGTAACCTCTTTTTCCGCCTTAAGCCATATGGCTGCCATCTCCCCATTCTCCACCACATTCACATACTGCATCAATATAATATCACCGTCGTTAATCAAGGCGTCTATCATTGACGAGCCCTTCACCGTTAAAGCATAAACCCCCCCCTTGCCCCGGGTCAAGTCTTCGGTCACCTCAAGAGTCTCTGAAGAAGCCGTAATATCCCAGGTATCAGGAGTGGGCACTGGTATTGGCTCACCAGCCGCTATTTGACCAATAATTGGAACTTGAACTCGGGACCTCAGGGTGGGAGACCAAGCCAGTAACTCAATACCACGCGACACCTCACGATGGCGGCGAATATACCCCTCCTTCTCCAATATTTTCAGGTTATAATCAACCACAGATGTCGAGCTAATCCGGCAACCATCTACTATATCCCTGATAGTAGGGGGATAGCCTCTATCTACCAAGAAAGTATGAATAAAATCAATAATGTGCTGCTGCTTAGCCGACAATGCCCTCATTCTTCACCCCCACCAAACTAACCCCACGCTTAACCGAACATCCGTTCTACAACACTCTAAACCAAACCGGGCTTATTGTCAATACCCCATAACATAAGCGGGGCGTTAGCCCCGCTTAGACACTCTATTTCCAGGGAGCGGATTACTCGGCTGAAGATACGGCCTGAGCTTCATTCAGCTTCTTCATCAATCGTGATTTGCGCCGAGCGGCATTATTAGGGTGGATAATCCCCTTCTCCGCCGCTTTATCGAGAGAACTGTTGGCAGCTACTACCGCTTCTTGGGCTAACTCAAGCTCGCCCGAGAAGATAAGCCTTTCCGCCTTAGCTATGTTGGTCTTACACAAACTACTAATGGGCTTGTTTCTGAGTCGCTTTCTTTCCGATACACGCACCTGTTTCTGAGCTGATTTTGTAACTGGCAATATTTACCTCCTTAGCTATTTATTTAGCCGCTCTACCCCTTAAATCAGGTTGATGGACTAGTTTTTGTCGTCGCCTCGTCTCCCACCCTAGCCACACTTATTACCCCCCGAATCCCCTCAACTTTTGCCAGGAGCCGGCTTAGCTGAGCCAAGCCCCTCGTCTCTAAAACAAAATATAATGAGATGGTATGGTCATCATGATTAGTAAGGTTCATGGTAACGATATTAACCTTCTCCTCGGCCACCATAGCGGAGATATCCCGTATCAGCCCTACCCTGTCCCAGGCTTCAAGCTGAATACCGACGGGATAAAGGGAATCAGTCTGCCCCCACTCCACCTTAACCAGCCTCTCCTTTTCATCCTCATGAATCACATTGTAACAATCCTGACGATGGATTGTCACCCCCCGACTGCGAGTAACATAGCCGATAATCTCATCGCCGGGCACAGGACGACAACACTGACCTAAGTTGACCAGCATATCCCCCACCCCCAGCACCTTAATAGCTGATACTGACGGCACAGGTAGGGTAACTTCACCTATTTCCTTGGGTGGCTCTTGCTGGGCAACTAACTTTAAGGCAATCTGATGAGTAGTAATGCCGCCATAACCAATAGCCGCCAGAAAGTCATCTAGGTTATCGTAGCTGAACAGCTTGGCTAGTTCCTCCCGCTCACTGAGTTTTATGCCCAGATGCCTCATCTCCTTCTCCAGAAGCTCCCGACCGTGCTCAATATTTTCTGCCCGTTCTTGCTTCTTGAACCATTGCCTTATCTTCTCCCTGGCGTGAGAGGTCTTGATATAACCTAGATGAGGACTCAACCAATCCCGGCTTGGTCCCTTAGCCCTTTTGGTTGATATAATCTCGACTACATCACCATTATTGAGTTGATAATTGAGTGGCACCAGCCTACCATTCACCTTAGCACCGGTACAGTGGTGCCCCAGCTCGGTGTGAACCCGGTACGCAAAATCAAGGGGGGTAGAACCTTTAGGCAAATCCTTTATCTCTCCCTTGGGGGTGTAAACAAAAACCTGGTCAATGAATATATCGGTTTTAACCGACTCCAAGAACTCTTCAGCCCCACTAAGCTCCCGGTGCCAGTCAATTAACTGGCGCAGCCAGGCTAACCTCTCCTCAAAGTGCACGTCCTTCTTTTCGCCCTCTTTATACCGCCAGTGAGCCGCCACCCCATATTCAGCAATATGGTGCATATCACGGGTGCGAATCTGTATTTCCAGAGGGATTGTGCCCGGGCACATTACGGCAGTATGCAGAGATTGATACCCATTTGTCTTGGGATTGGCAATAAAGTCGTCAAACTCGTCAGGCAAAGGGCGCCACAAACTGTGGATAACACCTACAGCACTATAACAATCAGGCACAGTACCAACCAATACCCGAAGGGCGAGAAGGTCATGTATATCATCAAAGTCTTTACCCAGGGTAGCATACCTTTCCACTTTCTGATGTATGCTGTAGATATGTTTGGGTCTACCTAACATCTCGGCTCTTAAACCAACTTCGTCAAATTCCTTTCTTAAAATCTGAATTACCTGAGCTATGAAGCTCTCCCGCTGATTGCGCCGAGCAGCAATTAATTTAGCAATCTGGTGATACCTCTCTGGCTCCAGATAACGGAAGGATAAATCTTCCAACTGCCACTTTAGCTCCCATATCCCCAGACGGTGGGCTAAGGGAGCATATATCTCCAAAGTCTCCTGGGCAATGCTACGCTGTTTTTCCGGCAGCAGAGCCTCCAAAGTCTGCATATTATGTAGCCTATCAGCTAGTTTAATAAACACCACGCGGAGGTCCTCAGCCATTGCCACCAGCATCTTCCTCAGGTTGTCCACTTGTGATTCCCTGGTTACCGCTTCATCCGGGGCTTGCCAGGAAAGCTTACCCAGTTTGGTAGTGCCATCGACCAGCTTAGCTACCTCGGAACCAAACTTAGCTTCAATCTCCGAAATAGGCATCCCGCAGTTCTCAGGAACATCATGCAGTAAGGCTGCCGCCAGAGAGCTGGCATCAAGCTGAAGCTCAGCCAGAGTCAAGGCAACCTGTAATGGGTGCTCTATGTAGGGCTCCCCTGACTTACGCACCTGCCCCTCATGTGCCTTGGCAGCAAAATTGTAGGCTTCTTCCACCAGAGCTATTTTCTCTGGTAGCAGATACTCCTGTACCTTGGCTATAAGTTGGCTAAAACTCACTACCTACCCCACCAATAGCTAAGACTATATTTTAAGTATAACGCAACGAGATTGCTTGTGCAAAATTTTAGAACGTTTATCTAACCTCACCCCCTTTAGATTAGCCTCATGTCATTGCGAGGAGCGTCAACGACGAAGCAATCCCCAAAAGAACCCTACCACCAAGATTGCCACGCCTTCGGCTCGCAATGACACCCCCTTTCGTCATTGCGAGGGACAAAGTGCCGAAGCAATCTCAAGAGACAACACAGATTTTTATTAGGTAACCCCATCCCCTTTATCCCCTTCCCCTTGATAAGGGGAA
>CAZCLE010000048.1:0-5292 GCA_964499445.1 uncultured Dehalococcoidales bacterium | reverse complement strand
GTCGAGCTGCCGTGCCCTCTGGAGCCAGCACCGGCAAGTATGAGGCAGTAGAACTCCGTGACGGAGATAATTCCCGGTTTAACGGACGGGGAGTACTTAAGGCGGTAAGCAATGTTAATAAACCCATCGCTACCGCTATAATCGGGATGCTGGTTACCGACCAGGCAGCCATTGACCAGAAGCTAATAGAGCTTGATGGCACCGCCAACAAATCACGCCTCGGGGCTAATGCCATTCTGGGAGTATCACTCGCCGTGGTTAAGGCGGCAGCTAATTTCCTTGGTGTGCCGTTATACCGCTATCTGGGTGGAACCGATACTTACACCTTACCGGTACCCATGCTCAATATCTTAAATGGGGGCCGGCACGCCGCCAATTCAACCGATTTCCAGGAGTTCATGATAGTGCCGGCGGGAGCCGATAGCTTCAGCCATGCCCTGCAAATGGGCACCGAGGTCTATCACCGCCTGAAAGGGGTGCTTAGGGACAAAGGACTGGACAGCAATGTCGGCGACGAGGGCGGCTTTGCCCCGTCTTTATCATCAAATAAACAGGCGGTAGAGGCAGTCCTGTCAGCTATTAAAATGGCCGGTTTTAAACCAGGGAAGGACTGCTTTATTGCCTTAGACCCGGCCGCCAGTGAATTCTATAAAGATGGTCAATATATCCTGTCCAGGGAAGGCGTTTCCCTCAGCACCGATGAAATGGTTGATTACTATGTCAGGTGGGCATCGGATTACCCCATTATCAGTATTGAGGATGGACTGGCCGAGGAAGACTGGGATGGCTGGCAGCTCCTGACGAAAAAACTGGGCGACAAAGTTCAGCTCGTGGGCGATGACCTCTATGTTACCAATGTAAATCGCCTTAGCCGGGGCATCAAATCAAAAGCCTCCAACTCCATTCTCATTAAACCCAATCAAATCGGCACCCTTACCGAGACCACGGCTGCCATTAAGATGGCACAGCAAGCCGGCTGGACGGCAGTAATCAGCCACCGCTCAGGGGAGACCGAAGATACTACTATAGCCGACCTGGCGGTGGGACAAAATACCGGTCTGATTAAAGCCGGTGCTCCCTGCCGCTCCGAGCGTACCGCCAAGTATAACCGCCTCCTCAAAATTGAAGATGAGCTGGGGGGAAAGGCTCGCTTTGCCGGAATGAAAGCTTTTTACAACTTAAAGAGGTAGAAAGACAAAAATCGCTGGGGAGGTGTAAAAATGGCAACCAAAATCGGGATTAATGGCTTTGGGCGTATCGGCAGACTAACCCTGAAGGCAATCAACCAATGCCAGGGCGATAAACTGGAGGTGGCGGCTATTAATGACCTCACCGATACCAAAACCAACGCTCACCTGCTAAAATGGGACAGCACCTACGGTCCCTACCCGGGTGAAGTAAAAGCCACCGAAGATTCAATTATCGTTAATGGCAAAGAGGTAAAGGTGCTCTCAGAACGCGACCCGGGCAACATCCCATGGCAGGATTACGGGGTAGATATAGTAATAGAGTCAACCGGGCTATTTACCGACGCCACCAAGGCAGTGGCTCACCGGCAGGGTGGTGCCAAGAAGGTGCTCATTTCTGCCCCGGCGAAGAATGAAGATATAACCATCGTCCTCGGTGTCAATGAAGACCAGTATGACCCGGAACGGCATAACATCATATCCAATGCCTCGTGCACTACCAACTGCATTGCCCCCGTGGTCAAGGTATTGCACCAGAGCTTCGGAGTAAGTAAGGGGTTAATGACCACTATCCATGCCTACACCAATGACCAAAGGCTCCAGGATATGTATCATAAGGACCTGCGCCGGGCTCGAGCCGCAACCATGAACATTGTTCCCACTACTACCGGCGCCGCCAAGGCAGTAACCCAGGTTATCCCTGAACTCAAAGGCAGACTTCACGGGCTAGCCTTCAGGGTTCCCGTGCCTACTGTCTCCGTCGTTGATTTCGTCGCCGACCTAGACCAAGAGGTTACGGTGGAACAGGTCAACCAGACTTTCCAATCAGCGGCTGAGGGACCTTTAGCCGGAATCCTGGAGTATTGCCAGGATGAACTGGTCAGTATGGATTTTAAGGGTAATCCAGCCAGTTCCATTATTGATGCGCCGAGCACTATGGTCATAGTGGGAAATATGGTCAAGGTGCTTGCCTGGTATGATAATGAGTGGGGCTATAGCTGCCGCTTAGCCGACCTGGCTGTCTATATTGCCGATAAAGGGTTATAGCCTGCCCGAGACGTTCCCTTTATAATAAAAAATTGACATCTTCACACAGGTGTGCTTAAAATAGCATAATTAATTAATACCGAGGTGGGAAATGAAATTAGTAGTCTTAGGTTTGGGACAATGCGGCAGCCAAATTGCCGACGAGTTTGCCCGACTGAATAGAAGGGCACAGGTTCAGCGCGGCATTGAGATAATTACCGGCGTCTTCGCCGTAAACACCGACGCTGCTGACTTAAGCGGGCTATCCAGCGTAAGACCTGATTACCAGCATAGAATCCTCATCGGAGGTCGCAAGACCAGCGGTCACGGAGTTGGCAAGATAAATGAGCTGGGTGCTGAGGTAGCCAGAGAAGACGGCGACAAGGTCATCGACGCCATAAGAACCGCCAGGCATTTCTTTGAGACCGACGCCTTTCTAATAATCGCCAGTTCCGCCGGCGGCACCGGCTCAGGGGCACTACCAATAATAACCCAACTTATAAAAGAGCGCTATATGGATAAGCCGGTATATGCCCTTGTCGTCCTCCCCTTTGAGCATGAAGAGCAAACCGAGGAAAGAACCATTTACAACACCGCCATCTGCCTCAAATCTATCAGCTCAGTAGCCGATGCCGTATTTCTCATTGACAATCAAAGGTATGTCAGAAAGGACTTCTCGCTTAAAAATAACCTGGCTAAAATCAATGCCCTGATAGTTGAGCCGTTCTATAGCCTGCTCTGCGCCGGCGAAGAGAAAAAGGCAAAATACATTGGGGCCAAGATGCTTGATGCTGGAGATATAATACAGACACTGGTAGGGTGGACAGCAATAGGCTATGGTAAATCGTCATTACCGATGATCAGGTTTCCCTTTGGCGGGACACGTGACTTCAGGAAAAAGGGCACCTCAACCCACAAGGGAATCATGGCCATGGATGCGGCTATAAGTGAGCTGTCAATCAGGTGCAAGCCGATGGATGCCGGCCGAGCCCTGTATCTCATCTCAGCCCCGGCCAGGGAAGTGAATATGGACCTGGTCAAGGAACTCGGCGATTATCTGAAAGATATTGCCTCAGAGGCAATAATAAGGGATGGCGATTACCCCAGGGGAGGGGGCGCGCTGGATATCACGGTAATTTTGTCTGAAATTAGCGATATGGAAAAGATAAGAGGATACTACAGTAAAGCCGTCACCTTTATCCGCGACATTAAACAGAAGCAGAGGGAGGCCGATATCAAACTTAGAGGGATAGACGACGCATCAAAGAATATACCTACACTATTATAACTAACCAATCCAAGCTTATTTTTGAGGAATATTAACCAACCTCACCCCTCATATTCCCCTTATTAAATAGCTATTTTGCCAGCTTTAGTCAAGTAACTTATCATGCTACCGAGGTAAAGCTGGCATTTATTTAATAACTATATCGCCATCCAAAAATAACACCATCTATTCGCGAAACGCCTTTGGAAACCAGCTGATATAGGGTATAATAAAGACAAAAGAAGATGACTTCTCAAGTCTTTTATCGTAAGTGGCGTCCCCAAACATTAGCTGAGGTAGTAGGACAAGAACCGGTAACACAGACACTACGCAACGCCCTCAGTAGTGGTCGTATATCTCACGCCTATCTTTTCTACGGTCCCCGAGGAACCGGTAAAACCAGCACCGGGCGTATTCTGGCTAAGGCGGTAAACTGTCTTACCAATGGTCAGGGTGAACCGTGCAATACTTGCTCCATTTGCCAGGCAATAACCGAGGGCAGGGCTCTGGATGTGATTGAGATTGATGCCGCCAGCAACACTGGCGTTGACAATATCCGAGACCTCCGCGAAAGAGCTAACTATGCTCCCAACCAAGCCCGCTACAAGGTATATATTATAGACGAAGTCCATATGCTTAGTACCAGCGCCTCTAATGCCCTCTTGAAGACATTAGAGGAACCACCGCCTCACGTTATCTTTATCCTGGCTACCACCGAAGTCCATAAAGTCCTGCCCACCACTCTGTCACGATGCCAGCGCTTTGACTTCCGACGCCTCTCACAGGCTGATGTCGTTGCCAAACTAACCCGTATTTGCCACCAGGAAGGCATCCACATAAAGCCGGAAGCGCTGCGGCTTATCGCCAAGAGTGCCACCGGTAGCCTGCGAGACGCCGAAAACCTGCTGGAACAGCTAACTACCTACTATGGCGCTGAGATTGAGCCCCACCAAGTTCAGGCTATCCTGGGTATCACCGGGGACTGGCGAGCCAGGGAGCTGGTAAAGCACGTTATAAATAATGACATCTCCACCGGGATGACCACGATAAACAATGTCAATAGTGATGGCCTGGACCTAAAGCAATTCAATCGGGAAGTGGTGGAATACCTCAGAGGATTACTACTAATAAAGACCGGCTCCGTCGAAGCCGTAGACCTCACTGCCGAGGATATAGCTGAACTAAAGGACCTAGCCACCAAAGCCTCCCTACCCCAGATATTGAAGGCAGTCAAGCTCTTTGGTCAGCTCGAGCTTGGTTTTGATAATTACTCTACCTTACCCCTGGAGCTGGCGCTGGTTGACTGTGCCCTGCCCGCAGAGGAAGCGAGGGAAAGCCGTGCCCCTCAATATGAATCTCGCCAGCCCGTAGAAGCGGCGACTCCGCCTGCCACCCCTAAACCGCCAGTAGCCGAACCTGAGCCAGTCAGTGCCCCGGCACCAGCACCACCAGAAACGGCTATTACCCCACCCGAACCGGGTAGAGAACTGGAACACTTAAGACAGAACTGGAAGCAGCTTATCGAGCGAGCCCCAGAAAATACCAAAAGGACCCCGGCTATGGCTATCCTTAGAAGTGCTGGCGTTAAACCAGTGGCATTTGAAGATGATACTGTAGTCCTCGCCTTCAGATACCCCCTTCATAAGGAGAATATGGAGAAGCCGGAAAATCAAAAGATAGCCGAGGAAATCGTGAGCAACTTCCTGGGGCATCCCTGTCATATCCGCTGTATTCACCAGCCAGAAGATAACCACCTCCTCAAGGCAGCACTAAAGATGGGCGCCCAAATTATTGATGTGGAGGAAAAATGAA
>CAZCLE010000047.1:0-5617 GCA_964499445.1 uncultured Dehalococcoidales bacterium | reverse complement strand
CCAGCGCAGACGATACTGAGGGGGCAACCCTTTGTGGAAAATATGCCACTGCCAGGAGGCTTTAATTGGGGTTATTGTCTCTGGATAGAGAAGTGTGGTAGGATAAAAACAGGATAGATAGGCCAGATTGAGCTGAGAGTTAGAATGGTTTTACCAAGCTTTTGACCTGTGTCCTTAATAGATTTATACTATAGAGGCTGGAGAGAAGATGGCTAGCCGATTTGAGAAATTCTCAGAGCGAGCCCGTAGAGTTCTGACCCTGGCTCAAGAAGAGGCACAACAGCTTAACCACAGCTATATTGGTACTGAGCATGTTTTGCTTGGTTTGGTGCGGGAGGATGAGGGGGTAGCGGCTAAGGTTGTGGTCAATCTAGGGGTAAGCTTGAGTAAGGTGCGCCAGGCAGTAGGATTTATTATTGAGCGCAGTGAGAAACCGGCTACCAGCGAGACCGGGCTTACTGCTGGAGCTAAGAAGGCCATTGAACTGGCTATAGATGAGGCCCGCCACCTGGGCCATAATTATATTGGTACCGAGCACCTTCTATTAGGCTTGTTGCGTGAGGGAGAAGGAGCAGCAGCCAGCGTATTAGATAGCCTCGGTATTACTCTGCAACGGGCGCGTGATGAAACTACTCGCTTCCTCAGTCAAGGTGTACCTAGGGCAAAACTCGCCCGCACCGCCAGCCGTACCCCAGCTTTGGATCAGTTAGGCATTGACCTGACCGAGGCCGCCAGTGCCGGGAAACTTGACCCGGTTATCGGACGGGCTAAGGAGATTGAGCGGCTAATCCAAATCCTCAGCCGTCGAACCAAGAACAACCCGGCCCTTATTGGTGAGCCGGGGGTGGGGAAGACGGCCATTGTTGAGGGCTTAGCTCACCGTATTGCTGCCAGCGACGTTCCGGAGAAATTGGAGAATAAACGGCTAATAACGCTGGACATGGGGACGGTAGTAGCCGGGACAAAATACCGGGGCGAGTTTGAAGAGCGAATAAAGAAGATTATTGATGAGATAAAAACCGCCGGCAACTGCGTGCTCTTTATTGATGAGTTTCACACTATAATTGGCGCTGGAGCCGCTGAGGGAGCGGTTGATGCGGCTAATCTTCTCAAACCAGCATTGGCACGAGGGGAACTCCAGTGCATTGGCGCTACCACCCTTGATGATTACCGTAAGTACGTGGAGCGTGACCCCGCCCTGGAGCGCCGCTTCCAGCCTATCCTGGTAGAGGAACCTTCGGTAGACGAAACATTGGAGATTCTGCGCGGTATCAAGGAACGCTATGAAGAGTATCACCACCTGACGATAACCGATGAGGCGCTGAGTTCAGCCGCCACCTTAGCCGCCAGATATATACCCGACCGTTTTCTGCCCGACAAGGCTATTGACCTGATTGACGAGTCTTCATCAAGAGTAAGGATTAAACACCAGACTATGCCTCCTAGCCTGAAAGAAGCTATAGAAGTCGGGGATAAGGTGCATAAAGATAAAGATGCTGCCCTAACCACCCAGCAGTATGAATATGCTGCTGAACTGCGTAACCGAGAGCTTCAAATTGAGGATAAGATAGCCAAGCTGAAAGAAGAGTGGCGAGCCAAGCAGGAGCAAGAGAAGCCAGAGGTAACCGCTGAGGACATCGCTGAAGTGGTGGGCATGTGGACCGGGATTCCGGTGGTGCAGTTGGCTAGTGACGAGACCAGTCGCCTGCTTAATATGGAGGAGGCAATACACCGTCGCATTATTGGGCAAGACGAGGCGATTACCATTGTTTCCAAGGCAGTAAGGCGAGCCCGCTCCGGGATCAAGGACCCAAGGCGGCCTATAGGTAACTTTATCTTTCTCGGTCCCACCGGTGTCGGTAAGACCGAGCTGGTCAGAGCCCTGGCTGAGTTTATGTTTGGTAATGAAGACACCCTAATCAGACTTGACATGTCCGAGTTTATGGAGAAACACACTGTATCCCGACTGGTTGGGGCACCACCAGGCTATGTCGGTTATGAGGAAGGCGGGCAATTAACCGAGGCAGTGAGGCGGAAGTCATATTGTGTCATACTCCTGGACGAGATTGAAAAGGCTCACTATGATGTGTTCAATATACTGCTTCAGATATTTGATGATGGTCACCTGACGGATGCCAAGGGTCGCCGGGTTGATTTCCGCAATAGCATTATTGTTATGACCAGCAATGTGGGTGCCGAGCTGGTCAGGAAGGGTGCCACCATTGGCTTTGCCGCTCACGGTGATGAGGTCAAAAGCCGGGAGCAAGCTTATGAGAAGATGAAAGAGAAGCTGCTTGGCGAACTGAAGAAGACCTTCCGCCCTGAGTTTCTCAATCGTATTGATGGCGTGGTTGTATTCCACCCCTTGACTAGAGAGCATATCCGAAAAATAGTTGAATTAATGCTGGCTTCAGTAAGCCAACAACTGGCGGAGAAGAAGGTAAAGCTAGAGGTAACCGATGCCGCTAAAGACTTTTTAGGTGAAAAGGGCTATGATGAGGTCTTTGGCGCTCGACCGCTACGCCGAGTGATTCAGGACATGGTTGAAGATAAACTCTCGGAAGATTTGCTCTGTGGTAAGTTCCGAGAGGGGGATACTGCGGTAGTTGACCTGGAGGGAGAGGAGATTGTAGTACACCCAGCGCCGGTGGAAGCCTTGCTGGGAGACGACAAAGCTTAGGTCGTTATGTTAGATAAAACAGGTATGGTCTAAAAGAGGGCGGGGAAACCGAGGTAGCCACATTAACCGCCCTTTTAATTCGTCTAAATCAGCTGAAACGGAGTGAGGTAAAGTTATGGCAGTAGATTGGGGTTTTGCCGGACAAATTGGTGGTTTTGGCTTCGGCCTTGTCTTTGTGGTATTAGTCATTCTGGCAATAGCTATATGGGTGGTAGGATTGGTGGTTAAAAAAGCCAGCACCGGTAAGAGCGAGGCTGAAGATAAAAAGGAAGGAGAATAGAAATTGGCACAAGAGAATGTGGATTTCCCTATACCAGGGAAGGTATTAAGCGTGAACGTTAGTCAGGGCAGTGAGATTAAAGAGGGTGATGTAATCTGCATGCTTGAATCTATGAAAATGGAGAATCCTATACTGGCTCCATGTAGCGGCACCGTTACCAAGATGGAGCTTTCCTCGGGGAAGGTGGTTGAGGCTGGTGCACTGGTATGTATTATAGAATACTGAGGGAGATAGAATGCTAGGCTTTTTTGAAGTTGGCTTTCTCAATCTTACCTGGGGCTCCATAGTAATGCTTATTATTGGCGGGGTGCTTCTATACCTGGGCATCGCCAAAAATATGGAGCCCCTGCTACTGGTGCCTATTGGCTTTGGTGTGCTCTTAGTTAACCTGCCTCTCGGCGGATTGATGGAATCCATCGTTAATGGGCAGATGGTTGAGTCCTATGCCGTAGGTGGTGAGCCTGCCGGCATCATTTCCAGAATATTCCGCTACGGGCTTGCCTGGGAGATAATCCCCTGTTTTATCTTTCTTGGTCTGGGGGCAATGACCGACTTTGGTCCCCTTATCGCTAATCCCAAGACTCTAATATTAGGTGCCGGAGCCCAATTTGGCGTTTACTTTGCCTTTTTCGTTGCTCTGCTGCTGGGATTCAGCATACAAGAAGCCTGCTCTATAGGCATAATTGGTGGGGCTGATGGGCCAACCACTATCTATCTGACTAATAAGCTTGCTCCTCACTTCATCGGGGCGACGGCAGTAGCCGCCTATACCTATATGGCGCTGGTGCCTATCATTCAGCCCCCGGTTATCAAATTGCTCACCACCAAGAAAGAGCGAGAGATATACATGAAGCCCCAACTACGCCCGGTGTCTAAGCTGGAAAAGGTCCTGTTCCCGGCAATTGCGGCTATCATCATTATCCTGCTGGTGCCTAAATCAGCTCCGCTTATCGGTATGTTTATGTTTGGTAATCTGCTTTTTGTTTCTGGCGTTACTGATAGGCTGGCGGACACCGCTGCCAATGCCTTTATGAATATCCTTACTATTCTCCTTGGTCTATGCGTCGGTTGCTTTATGAGTGCCGAAAACTTCCTCAGGGTGGACAGCCTGATGGTATTTGGTCTGGGAATAGTAGCCTTTGCTACCTCTACCGCCTTCGGCGTGAGTCTGGCCAAGCTAATGAACCTTGTCACCAAGGAGAAGATTAATCCTATGATAGGTGCCGCCGGTGTCTCGGCAGTGCCCATGGCCGCCCGAGTGGTGCAGAGGATGGGGCAACAGGCTAACCCCAAAAACTTCCTGCTGATGCACGCTATGGGTCCCAATATCGCTGGCGTTATCGGCACGGCTACCGCCGCCGGGATATTCCTGGGTATGGTGGGCTGAACCAGCTATTCTGCCTTAGCCCAAACTTTTCCTAGCTCAAATTGCCCTTGCATTACTACCTGGAATCGGGTAAAGTCAATCTGTGGGCAAATCAAATAAATCCCATACCAGGACTATCTTTGTCTGCCAGCAGTGCGGTAAGGAGAGCCTGAAATGGCTGGGACGCTGCCCAAGCTGCGGGCAGTGGAATAGCTTTGTCGAGACCACAGTAACTACTCATACCACCTCCGTCGAGTCTGCCTCTCCGGTTAGCCCGCCTCAAGAGCTGTCTCAAGTGGTCATTGAGGCAGCCGACCGCTTCCCGCTTCACCATGGTGAGTTTAACCGGGTGCTGGGTGGGGGACTGGTCGCCGGCTCTCTGGTGCTCATCGGCGGCGAACCCGGTATTGGCAAATCAACCCTCCTGCTTCAGGTCTCAGCCCCGGTGGCGCCGACTCGGGGTAAGGTGGTCTATGTTTCCGGGGAGGAAACTCTGCATCAGGTTAAGCTCAGGTCGGAGCGTCTGGGGGTAACCGGCGAAAAGCTCTACCTCTTGGCTGAGACCGACCTTGAGGTTATCCTGAACCAGATTGAGCAGTTACAACCCAGCCTGGTGGTTATTGACTCTATTCAGGCGGTCTATCTCCCTGAGTTGGATACATCGCCGGGCAGCATAACCCAGGTGCGGGAGTGCACCCTGCGGCTTATGCGCTGGGCAAAGCTCAGCGGGGTGCCTATTTTTATTACCGGACATGTAACCAAGGAGGGAGCTATTGCTGGACCCCGGGTGCTGGAGCACATCGTTGACGCAGTGCTATACCTTGAGGGCGAGCCGTTTAGCGCTTACCGACTACTGCGCTGCGTGAAAAACCGCTTTGGCTCTACTCACGAAGTAGGCGTCTTTGAGATGAAGTCGCAGGGCTTGGTGGAGGTGGACAATCCATCGCAGGCTTTCCTATCCCAGCGGTGGGGTGAGGCTGTAGGCTCAACGGTAGTGCCCACTCTGGAAGGCAGCCGACCCCTGTTGGTGGAGATTCAAGCCCTGACCAACCCTACCAGCTTTGGCTTACCCCGGCGCACCGCCAACGGCGTTGATTTTAACCGACTGCTGCTGATTACGGCGGTGCTGACCAGGCGAGTCGGCTTAAAGCTGGGTAATCAGGATATTATCGTTAATGTTACCGGCGGGCTTAAAATTGGCGAGCCAGCGGCTGACTTGGGCATTGCTCTGGCTATTGCCTCCAGCTTTCGCGATGTGGGGGTTGACCCGCAACTGGTGGTGGTGGGGGAG
>CAZCLE010000046.1:0-5655 GCA_964499445.1 uncultured Dehalococcoidales bacterium | reverse complement strand
GGGGCTTCGCCCCTTTTAATCCCCTTGCTAAAACTCCTTAATAAGGGAAGGGGGAGTGGGGGAGTGTAGGTAAGAGAGGGGCTTCGCCCCTCTCTAAAATCTCTTCCTAAATACGGGTTTAAGGGGCGGAGCCCCTTCCATAAAAACTTCCCCCCTCTCCTTAAAAGGAGAGTCAGAGGGAGGCGATACTAGAGGAGAGTTAAAGAGAGGCAGAGCCTCCATTGCGTAACCAGTTCCCCATCTCCTTTGAAGGATAGCTCAGCACTAGGGGTGTTTAAGAGGGGCGTAGCCCCTCTTTTCTATTCCTTCCCCTTCCCCTTGATAAGGGGAAGGGGATAAAGGGGATGGGGTTACCTAAAAAAATCTAAAGGGGGTGAGGTTGATAAACAACCTCGGTATAAAGCTATTGACAATCGTTATGTCCTGTGGTAAATTAGCTCGAAAATAAGGTGGTATATAGAGGATGCTAGTTTATATTGTCCCCTGCGGATTGTATTACGCATATTATTACTACTATTATGCGGTCCCATAAGACGCGCTGGGGGGCTTTGAGATAAAAATGTAGAGACATAAACCGATAACAAATCTAAGGCAAAAAGTTCAAGCAGAACCCTCCCCAGCGGGAGGGTTTCTAGTTTATATGGAACGAGGATAAATAGACGATGAATATATCTGAGATGCTGGCTACAAACGCCAGGCGGTACCCTGATGATACCGCCCTTATCCAAATAAAACCCGGTGAGAAGCTAAGACAAGAAATCACCTGGAGAGAATTTGACCAAAGGGCAAACCGGGTAGCCAGTGCCTTAATGGACAGGGGCATCAAGAAGGGGGACAAGGTCATACACTGGATGCGGAATTCAATTAACTGGCTTGAGGCTTACTTCGGCATCATTAGAACCGGGGCATGGGCAGTGCCCCTTAATTATAGGTTCTCCAGTAGCGACCTTAAATATTGCGCTGATATCGCCGAAGCCAAGGCAATGATTTTAGGCGAAGAATTTATTGAAAGTGTTGAGAGTATTCGCTCCCAGCTACCCACCATTGAAAGGTATATCCTGGTTAGTCAGAGCCCGCCTCAAGATATGGAGAGCTTTGAGGAGGTGATAGACAAAGCCTCAGCCAAACCTCTAGAGGTAAAGTTAAATGATGAAGATGAGTGCGGTCTCTACTTCACCTCAGGCACCACTGGAGCACCCAAGTCAATACTACTTACCCATAAGAATATGGAGGCCGCCGCCATAACGGAAAAGGCGCACCATTACCAACAACACAGCGACAATTTCATCCTTCTCCCTCCTCTGTATCACACCGGCTCCAAGATGCACTGGTTTGGTAACCTGATGGTGGGTGGTCGGGCTACCTTGCTAACCGAAATCAGCCCTCAGTATATATTTGAGGCTATCGATAAGGAGAGAGGAACCATAGTATGGCTGCTGGTGCCCTGGGCCCAGGACATTCTCAAAGCCCTGGATAAAGGGGAACTTAAAAAGGAAGACTACGACCTGAGTTGCTGGCGTCTAATGCACATCGGCGCCCAGCCGGTGCCCCCCAGCCTGGTCAAGCATTGGAAGGAATACTTCCCCAATATGCAATATGACACCAACTACGGGCTGAGTGAATCTACCGGACCCGGCTGCGTTCACCTGGGTATAGAGAATGAAAGAAAGGTGGGGGCAATCGGGAAAGCTGGCTTTAACTGGAAAACACGCATCGTCAACAAGAATGGTGAGGATGTCTCCCAGGGAAAAGTTGGTGAGCTACTGGTCAAGGGTGACGGCCTGATGAAGCAATACTACAAGAACCCGGGAAAAACCGCCGCGACCATAAAAAATGGCTGGCTATACACCGGCGACCTGGTGAGAGAGGACAATGAGGGATTTATCTACATTGTTGATAGGAAGAAGGATGTCATCGTTAGCGGAGGAGAGAATATCTACCCCGTAGAAATAGAGGAGGTTCTCCAAAGCTACCCCGAAATCTACGATGTAGGAGTAATTGGACTTCCTGATGAAAGATTAGGCGAAATAATTGTCGCCGTAATTGAAGCCAAGCCCGGAGAAAATCTCACCAGAAAAGAGGTAAACGAATTCTGCGAACAAAATCTACCCAGGTATAAGCGACCGAGGCATATCATATTTGATAAGGTGCCCCGAAATCCCACCGGTAAAATAGAAAAACCCAAGATGAGGCAAAAATACGCTGGTCTGAAATATAACTTTAGAAACTTGAAGCAGAGCTAAATCTACGGTTCAAGGGGGCTTGTTATGTAAAGCATACTAAATAGCAAAACAACAGGTATTTTCAAGTTTTGGAGGTAAACCAATGAAAAACAAGGTATTAATGGTTTCTTTAGCCCTTATACTGGTAGCCTTGCCTCTGTTCGGTGCCTGTAAGGCAGCACCAGCGGAAACTATTGAGCTGTCATACAGCAACTTCTTCCCGCCGACGCATTTTCACTCCATACTAGCTGAGGAGTGGGCAAAGGAAATAGAGGCACGCACCAATGGCCAGGTAAAGATTATCTACTACCCGGCAGGGTCGCTAACGCCAGCGCCCAAGGTGTATGACGGGGTAGTAGAGGGCATCTCCGATATAGGTATGTCCGTCCTGGCTTACAGTATGGGTCGTTTTCCCGCCAGCGAACTGGTTGACCTGCCTCATGCTTACCCCAACGGCTGGGTAGCCACCAAGGTAGCCAATGATTTCTATACGGAGTTTGAGCCTGCCGAGTTTGATGATACCCACGTGCTTTACTTCCACGCCCATGGGCCGGGTGTCGTTTTCACCACCGAGAAGCCAGTGCGCAAGATGGAGGACCTCAAGGGACTGGTAATAAGGTCCACCGGCGTAGGCGCCAAGATAATGGAGGCGCTTGGAGCCGAAGGCTATGGTGCCTCGCAGGGAGAGGCTTACGAACTCATGTCCAAGGGGACGATAGACGGCAGTTTTACCCCCCGCGAGGTGCTCAAGGGGTGGAATCAAGCCGAGGTGGTGAAGTATGTCACCGGCTGTTATGACGTGGGCAACACCGCCAATATGTTCGTAGTTATGAACAAGGATAAGTGGGATAGCCTGCCGGGCAACATACAGAAGATTATCACTGAAGTTAGCCAGGAGTGGATAGAAAAACATGGCATGGTTTGGGACTACTACGACAAGGTAGCCATAGACTACTTCCTAACCTTTGACGGCACCGAGGTGATTGAGCTTTCGCCGGCGGAGATGGCAAGGTGGGTGGAAACAGCGGTAGAGCCACTGATAGCTGAATACATAGCCGGGAAGACAGACCTGGGATTGCCCGCCGCCGATTACCAGGAATACCTGCTGGAACGGGTCGCCCACTGGTCTGACCAGGCACCAACGGCAGAAGAGAGTGTAGCCTGGGTTGAGACGGAGTTGGAACCGCTGGTACCGGCACAATAAAGAGCTGGCTAGTCATAGACTAGCTTATTGTTATAAACTAGCTCATCGGGGATGCCTGTGATAGCTAACTTCAGAATCCGGGCATCCCCGAAGATTGGTTTGTTATTGTATGACGGGTAAAATAGAGCGCCTGGAAAAGTTTGCCCATTCTTCAAGCCACTGGGTTAACTGGGTGGCCGGTGTCGGTTTGGTAGCTATGTTCGGCCTCATCGTGGCTGACATAATCGGAATCAAGTTCTTCAAGCAACCCATCCCCGGCGCCATTGAGATGGTAGGCTTTTTAGGGGCGGTGGTAACTGCCTTCGCCATAGCCTTTACCCAGGTCCGGCGCGGGCATATTCAGGTAGAATTTTTTGTAATGCGCCTGCCCAAGCATGCCCAAGCCGGTGTCACTGCCCTGGTCTCCCTGCTTGGGATAGCGCTGTTTGGTCTGCTGGCCTGGCAAAGCTACGATTTTGGACGCACTCTCCAGGTCACCGGAGAAGTCTCTATGACCCAGAGGATACCCTTCTATCCCTTCGTCTATGCCATAGCTTTTTGCTGCCTCCCTATCTGCCTGCTGCTGGTGGTGGATTTTCTCAAGTCGGTGACGAAGGCGGTGAAGAAATGAGCCCGGTTGCTATTGGTATCATCGGCATTGTGGTTCTGGTGCTGACTTTTCTCCTGAGCATGCCCGTTGGCTTTGCTATGGCTCTGGTTGGACTGGCGGGTTTCTGTTTTTTAGTTTCAGCACCAGCCGGGCTTAGCCTCCTGGCTCGTGATGTTTTTGCCACTTTCTCCTCTTATTCCCTCACCGTTATCCCCATGTTCATGTTCATGGGCGCCATTACCTTTGCCACCGGGATGAGCCGGCGGCTTTATGATACCGGCTATACCCTGTTTGGGCACTTGCGGGGTGGTTTAGCCATGGCTACTATTGCCGGCTGCGCCAGTTTTGCAGCTATATGCGGCTCGACTAATGCCACTGCTGCCGCCATGGGCAAGGTTTCCCTACCCGAGATGAAGAGATACCATTACGATGACTCATTAGCCACCGGTTGTGTGGCGGCTGCCGGCAGCCTGGGCATACTTATCCCGCCCAGCACTATATTCATCGTCTATGGAATATTAACCGAGCAGTCTATAGGTAGTCTTTTCCTGGCCGGCGTCCTCCCTGGTCTACTCCTGGCTACCATTTTTGTGATGGTAGTGTCATTTCTTTGCTGGCGCAACCCCGCCCTGGGTCCCGTCGGGATGCCGACGAGCTGGAAGGAGAAGCTAGCCAGTCTCACCGGAGTTATTGAAATGCTGGTTTTGTTTGTCATAGTCATAGGGGGGCTGTTTCTGGGCTGGTTCAGCCCCACCCAGGCCGGCGGTGCCGGCGCCGCTGGCGCTCTGCTCATTGGCTTAGCCAGACGACAGCTAAACTGGCAAGGTTTCCTCAATGCAATCAAAGATAGCTTACAGATAACCTGTGAGGTCATGGTCATCATCACTGGAGCTATCGTCTTCGGGCACTTCATAGCCGTGACCACGATTCCCTTCGTCCTAGCCGATTGGGTAAGCGCTCTACCCCTACCACCAGCCGCTATTATGGGAGTGATAGTCCTGATGTACCTCCTGGGTGGCTGTTTTATGGATGCCTTAGCCCTGATTACCCTTACCATACCTATCATCTACCCGGTGGTTATAGCTATGGGCTTTGACCCAATATGGTTTGGGGTTATAATTGTGCTGGTAACCGAGATGGGGGTAATCACACCACCAGTGGGGATAAACGTGTATGTCATCAAGGGAATTGCCGAGGATGTGCCACTGGGAACTATCTTCAAAGGCACCTTTCCCTTCCTGATAGGGCTGCTCATTGCTGCCGGCTTACTTATCGCCTTCCCCCAGATTGCCCTACTTTTACCCGGGCTGGCTAAATAGAGACTAAGGGGGACATAATGAAAGAACTAGCTATTAGCGCTGATGCTCCGGGGGAAAAACTCTTTATGCTCGGTAACGAGGCCATAGCCCGGGGAGCCATGGAGGCTGGAGTTCAAGTTGCCGCTGCCTACCCCGGCACCCCGTCCAGCGAGATACTGGAAAACTTAGCCAGGGTTGCCCCAAAATTTAGCATATATGTTGAGTGGTCAACCAATGAGAAGGTAGCCTTCGAAGTTGCTCTAGCCGCCTCCATCTGCGGGGTAAGGGCTATGGCATCAATGAAACACGTTGGGGTAAATGTCGCCCACGACCCGTTAATGA
>CAZCLE010000045.1:0-5848 GCA_964499445.1 uncultured Dehalococcoidales bacterium | reverse complement strand
ATACTACCTGGTGGGTAGCCGTAGCCCCCGGAGTTATGCTCTTCCTCACCGTGCTTGGTTTTAATTTCCTGGGCGATGGCTTGAGGGATGCTTTCGACCCCAGGAGTAACGTTTGATATGGAAGAGGCAATTTTAAGAATTAGAAATCTAAGGACATATTTTTTCACCCGGCGTGGCGTTGTCAGGGCAGTAGATGGCATCGATTTTGACCTGCTGAAGAGTGAGTGCCTGTGCCTGGTGGGTGAATCCGGCTGCGGGAAAACAGTGACCGCGCTGTCTATCTTAGGTCTGATTGATAGCCCACCGGGCAGGATAGTCGGCGGTGAAATATACTACAACAATCTAAATCTACTGGAATGTCCCCCTGACCAGCTCAGGCGTATCCGAGGCAAAGAAATTGCCATGGTCTTTCAGGATGCGCAATCAGCCCTCAATCCAGTATTCACCATAGGTAACCAGATAGTGGAGCAGGTAAAGCTCCACCTGGGGGCGACCACGCGAGAGGCAAAGGAAAAGGCGCTAAGCCTGCTGGAAGAGGTGGGCATACCAACACCGGAAAAAGCGGCTACCTATTACCCTCACCAGTTATCCGGGGGGATGAGACAGAGAGCCATGATAGCCATGAGCCTATCCTGTGACCCACAAATCCTTATTGCTGATGAGCCAACCACGGCGGTTGATGTAACCGTAAAAGCCCAGATTCTGGACATTTTTAACCAGCTCAAAAATACCCGGCAGATGTCCCTCCTCTTTATAACTCACGAACTGGGCATAGTTTCCGAGATTGGGGATAGGATTCTGGTTATGTACGGCGGCCGAGTCGCTGAAGCCGCTACCGTCTCCGAATTACTCAACAATCCCAAACACCCTTACACCGCCAGCTTGATTAGGTGTCTGCCCGACATAACCCAGGTAAAAGATAGGCTTGAGACCATACCCGGAACTGTACCCAGCCTTATTGACCCCCCTGGTGGTTGTCTTTTCCACCCCCGATGTGATAAAGCACTGGCTATTTGCCGGGAGGAGACGCCGCCACCATTTACTATTGCCGAGGGGCATACCGTCTTCTGCCATCTATATTCTCACCTTGAAAGGTAAAACGGGGTAATGCTGAACCATAAGCTACTGGAAGTAGAGAATTTAAAGAAATACTACCTAATTACCGGAGGGCTACTTGCCCGACAGGTTGGTGAAGTAAAGGCAGTTGATGGGGTATCTTTTTATATAAAAGAGGGAGAAACCCTGGGTTTGGCGGGTGAATCAGGATGTGGTAAATCCACCCTGGGCAGGATAATATTGAGATTAGAGGAGCCAACCGAAGGGGAAATTATTTACCAGGGAATCAATATCACCAGGCTGAGTAAGAAGGAACTACGAAGATTACGAAAGCAAATCCAGATAATATTTCAGGACCCCCAGTCCTCCCTCGACCCAAGGATGACCGTCAACCAGTCCATAGGCGAGGCTCTACTCATCCATGGTATGAAAGATGACCAGGAACGGGCAGAGAGAGTGGTGGAGATACTGGAGCGAGTCGGCTTGGAAGCCCAACACGCCTGGTGCTACCCTCACGAGTTTAGCAGCGGGCAGAGGCAACGCATCGGCATTGGTCGGGCGCTAGCAGTGAATCCCAGGCTTATTATCGCTGATGAGCCGGTAAGCGCCCTGGATGTTTCTATTCAGGCTCAAATCTTAAATCTGATGCTGGACCTGCAGACGGAATTTGGTCTGGCATATTTATTCATTGCCCACGATTTATCGGTGATAAGACAAATCTCCCACCGGGTGGCCATAATGTATCTGGGCAAAATTGTTGAGTTAGCTGAAAAGAATGAGATTTTCCAGAATCCCCTCCACCCCTACACCGAGGCATTACTATCCGCCATCCCCCATATAAAGCGGGGGAAGAAGGCTAGAATCCTGCTCCCGGGTAGTGTTCCTTCCCCCCTGAACCCTCCACCGGGCTGCCGCTTCCATACCCGATGCCACCGGGTAATGCCCATATGCGATAAAGAAGAGCCAGAGCTTAAGGATGTCGGGGAGGGACATCTAGTAGCGTGTCATTTGTATTGAGATTTGGGAATTATCCGAATCCTGCCCCTCTATCAAGGAAAAAATGAAGTAAGAGATAACTTTTAGAGTCGTCCTGCATTTTCGGTTTCCGTCTAGGTGCACTTGCAGACTGATAGCAGGCTTTTCCCCAATTCACCGACCGCACCCCCTAAGCCGTTGCCGTGCTAACACCAATGATAGCCGCGAATACCAACAACGCATTGAAGATCGTCTGTATGGACTTCTGCCCCTTTTGCTGCCAATTGGTGCTCTCATCTTTGCGAGCGGGCTCACTGAAAATCGCGATTGCGAAGACCAGAATGATTGAGGCCCAAAATGGAGTATGGTAGGACTCAAAGTCCTTACCAAAGAACTGCAGAGCCTTAAGTACCTCCCAAAGAATCTTGACTGCGATCACGCTTCCACCAAATGATGCCAAAGTCTGCCAGCTAAAGAATCTTTTGCCAAGTTCCGCTGCGCCCCGTGACCCGTCTACTGGCGTGTTATCACTATATGTTGTCATTTCTGCCCCCTTTCCCGCTAAGTGTCACTGATAATTGTTTTTTAATAGCAAAGGGCACCAGCCACCGCCATCAAACGGCAATGCTAGTGCCCTTGTTTCATCTCCTTATCTCCTGAACCAGTATGCTATTCTAGTGACCCTTTACCTCATATGAGCTAAAAATAAAGTCCAGGTCGTCCTGCAGAGCCGAAGTCTTCTCCCGGGAGAAGAGCTTGTCATCTATATCCAGCATCACCTTGGTTTCACCTTTAGCTGAGCCGACGATATGGGCTCTGAGGCACTCTTTTTCCGCCTTGCCCGATTCACCCTGAATCTTGAAGGTTAGTGTACCCCGAGAAATAAAAGATGACGAGTCGGTAGGCAGAGAGTATGTTTCAAATTTCGCCTTATCTATAACTGCTCCCTGCTTGAGGACAAAATCCCTCACCTCATCATACAGCAACTCGGGCTTTACATTCTGGTATGTTTTCCTGATCTGCATCTGGTTCCCCGCCTTTATTATACTCTATCGGTAGCTCTATATAATAGAGCTTTGCCAATTTTTGTCAAGAGACGCCCACCGGGAATAAATATCCCACCCCACCTAATCCCTATACCTTCAACCCCTGATAACAAGGAGATTGTCTATTAACCTCACCCCCTTTAGATTTTATTAGGTAACCCCATCCCCTTTATCCCCTTCCCCTTATCAAGGGGAAGGGGAAGACGTTTTCTTTAGAGGGGCTCCGCCCCTCTAAAACTCCCTTTCTTATTTTCTCCTTCAAAGGAGAGGGGGAACTGGTTATGCAATGGAGGCTCTGCCTCTCTTTAACTCTCCTCTATTATCGCCTCCTTTTGCTTCTCTTTTTAGGGGGGGGGCTTTAGAGAGGGGCTTCGCCCCCCTTTGACTCTCCTTCCCAGGGAGCGGGGGAGAGAGTAAAAAAGAGGGGTGTTAGCCCCGCTTAGACTTCCCATATATATTTCAAAGGAGGGGGGAGAGACTTTAGAGAGGGGCTTCGCCTCCCTTTGACTCTCCTTAAAAGGAGATGGGGAAGAGTTTTTAGCAAAGGGATTAAAAGGGGCGAATACGGGGTCCCCGCAAAAATTTATTTTTGTGGGGTAAAAATCCCCTTTAAGAATTTCTCTTCCCTCTCCCCTTCATAAGGGGAGAGGGATAAAGGGTGAGGGGTTGTTAAACAATCTTTTATTAAGGGAAGGGGGTCAGGGGGATAGGTTGCTAAACAACCTAAATAACAAGCCTTCTTGATTTTACCTTCAGTATAAGATATACTTGTATGCTTGCTAACCGATTTACTAAACACAAATTAACCATAAGAAAGGGATTAGAGTTTGTCAAATAGAGTTTCAATTAAGGACCTTTTAGAATCCGGTGCCCACTTCGGGCATCAGACCAGTCGCTGGCATCCTCGTATGAAGAGCTACATTTTCACCAAGCGCAACGGTATTCATATCATCGACCTGGAACAAACCGTCAGCATGTTAGACAAGGCTTGCGACTATATCCGGCAAGTAGTAGAGGAAGGCGGCGTTATCCTTTTTGTCGGCACAAAAAAGCAAGCCCAGGATACTATTGAGGGAGAGGCTAAACGCTGTGATATGTATTATGTCAACCAACGCTGGCTGGGAGGCGTGCTGACTAACTTTGCCACTATCCAAGCCCGCATTGACTATCTCGTCCGCTTGGAGGACCAGCAAGCTAGAGGAGAATTTGACTGCCTGCCTAAAAAAGAAGCCCTAAAACTTGGGGAGGAAATCTTACGCCTTAATCATCAGATGGGCGGTTTCAAAGAGATGACCAGCCTGCCCGATGCTCTATTCATTGTTGACCCTACCAAGGAAAGGATTGCTCTAGCTGAAGCCAAGCGTACCGGAATACCAGTGGTAGCCATAGTAGATACTAATTGTAACCCCGACGATATAGACCACCCCATTCCCGCCAACGACGATGCTATTAGAGCCATAAAACTGATATGTAGTAAGGTTGCTGATGCCGTTATTGAAGGCAAAGCCGGTGAGGTAGTAACTCCGACAGAGGAAGGCGAGGAAAGGGCTCCAGAGGAACTTAAAGTTACCGAAACTACCGAACCTGTTACTTTCACCCCTGATGAGCAGTAAAAACAGAGAGGGATAAGTTGAAAATTCCAACAACCAGAGTAAAGGAGCTAAGAGACCAGTCAGGAGCCGGGGTTATGGATTGCAGAAATGCCCTACTTGAAGCCGAAGGGGACATAGAAAAGGCACTCGAACTTCTAAAACAGAAGGGCTGTCTTCAGGTACAAAAGAAGGCAGAACGTGCTGCCACCCAAGGTATGATTGAAGCCTACATCCATACCGCCGGGCAAATAGGAACCATGGTCGAAGTCAACTGTGAAACTGACTTTGTGGCTCATACTGACGAATTCAAGGAACTGGCTCACCACCTGGCAATGCAAGTAGCCGCCATGTCTCCCCAATTCATCTCAACAGAAGAAGTCCCCGAAGGAGCTGAGATAGAACCTCAGTCAGCTTGCCTGCTTCTCCAGCCTTTCATTAAAAACCCCGACCAGACCATTCAGGATATTATAAACGAAACTATTGCCAAGCTAGGCGAGAATATCAAAGTAAATAGATTTGCTCGATTCGAAGTAGGCAGTTAGGTACGTAACAAAATGACCACTACCAAATATAAACGAGTTCTACTCAAGCTTAGTGGCGAGGCTTTCCGTGGCGAAGCCGACTACGGCATTGATGCCGCTACCCTAACCAGGATAGCTAAGCAGATTAAGCAGACGATAGAAATGGGGGTGGGGGTAGCTATTGTGGTCGGTGGCGGTAACATCTGGCGCGGAGCTAAGGCTGAGCAAGAAGGAATGGACAGGGTCACTGCTGACTACGCCGGGATGTTAGCCACAGTGATAAATGCCCTAGCTCTCCAGGATGCGCTGGAAAAGGAAGGGGTAACTACCAGAACCCAGTCATCTTTAGGCATTAATCAAGTGGCCGAACCTTACATCAGACGCCGGGCTATTCGTCACCTGGAGAAAGGTAGAGCCGTTATCTTCGCCGGGGGTACCGGCAACCCATATATGACTACTGACACCGCTGCCTCTCTACGAGCTATAGAGATTGAAGCTGAAGTCCTACTTATGACCAAAAATAATGTTGACGGCATCTATAGTGCTGACCCTCGCAAAAGTCCTAGTGCCAAGAAGTTTGACAAACTTACTCACCAAGAAGCCTTAAATATGCGTCTGGAAGTAATGGATACCACCGCCCTTTCCTTATGTCTGGAAA
>CAZCLE010000044.1:0-6550 GCA_964499445.1 uncultured Dehalococcoidales bacterium | reverse complement strand
GTCCGGAATAGGTGCCGTGTCCACTGCTATTCCCGCGTCCTACCTGCTTCCTTTTCTTCTTAGAGCCAGGAGCCGGGGAGAGTTCATCCTGTCTCACGAGCTTTCTTCCTCCACCTTAACTAGATGTTTCACCTTGTTAATCATACCTGAAATTGAGGCGCAGTCACTATGAATAACACTCTGATTTAGTCGGCGAAGACCGAGAGCTTTTAAGGTTCTCTTCTGAACCTCAGCATAGCCGATACCACTTTTAACCCAGGTGATACGCAGCTTAGCCACCAGTTACTGCCTCCTCAACTTTAGGTATTGACTTGCGTCTGGCTAGCACCTCTTTCGGGTCCCTAAGCTGACTAAGGGCAAGTATTGTTGTCTTAGCCACGTTGGTGCGATTGGAACTACCCAGTGATTTAGTCAGAATATCCTTGATTCCGGCTGTCTCAAGCACAGCGCGGATACTGCCACCGGCAATAATACCGGTACCTGGCGCTGCCGGTTTTAGTAAGACCTCGGCGGCTCCAGATTTAACCCTTATTTCATAGGGGATAGTCGTCCCGGCTAATGGGACTTTAATCAAATTCTTCTTAGCGATAGCGCTAGCCTTGTTAATCGCTGCTGGCACCTCATTAGCCTTCCCAATCCCAATGCCTACATGCCCATTGCCATCCCCGGTGGCGACCAAGGCGCTGAAACTGAGGCGTTTGCCTTCCTTCACCACCTTAACCACACGATTAATATAGATTAGCTTGTCACTCAGTGTTAGTTCTGTCGGGTCTATTTTGCTTATTGGTGTCTTCACTGTCCTGAAACCATCCCCATTAAAATTTCAACCCTCCCTGCCGAGCTGCCTCAGCTAACGATTTAACCCGGCCGTGATATTTGTATCCACCACGGTCAAAGACCACCTGTTTTATCCCTTCGCTCAAGGCTCGCTTAGCCACCAGAGAGCCGACGAGTTCAGCCTGGCTTGTCTTTTTTTTGCCGGTTGCCTCACCTTTTATCTCCGAGTCGTGGGTTGAGGCTGAGGTTAGGGTATGCCCTCGTGAATCATCAATAATCTGAGCGTAAATATGGTTCAAGCTACGAAAGACACACAAACGGGGTCTGACGGTGGTGCCCTCCACCTCAGCTCTGAGTCGAGCGTGTCTTCGATAACGTGCTACCCTTGGATTATCCTTTCCCATCATTAGCCCTTACCTAATAGCTTTACCTGCCTTGCCGGCTTTAAGGCGAACTAATTCCCCGGCGTATCTAATGCCCTTGCCTTTATAAGCATCAGGGGGACGAATAGCCCGAATTTTAGCCGCCATGTCACCAACCACTTCCTTGTCAATCCCGCTGACCTTAATCCGATTGGCTCCCTCAACGGCTAGAGACACGCCTGGTAGTGGTGATACCTCTACCGGATGTGAATATCCGACACGAATTTCCAGTTTATCCCCTTTTTTTTCCACTCGATAGCCCACCCCTACTATTTCAAGGGTTTTCTCAAAGCCATTGGCTACCCCTTCCACCATGTTAGCTAAAAGGCTCCGCGTCAGTCCGTGCCGGGAGCGGTGCTCCTTACTGTCACTGGGTCGCTCAACTATCAAGCTATTATCCTGCAGGGTGATGGACATATCAGGGTTGAAACAACGATGAAGCTCTCCTTTGGGTCCGGTTACCATGACCTTATCCTTTTTAATATTCACCGTCACGCCCTGGGGCACAGTTATGGGCATTCGTCCCACTCTAGACATACTCCTCACCCCTAGATTTACTTACCACACGTAGCATAAGAGTTCACCGCCAATCCCCTGACGCCAGGCTTGCTGCCCGGTCATCAAACCCCGGGCTGTAGAGATGATAGCAATACCCAGACCACCGTAAACACGGGAGATTTCTTTCTGTTGAACATATACCCTTAGCCCGGGCTTACTTACTCGCTCCAGTCCGGAAAGGAGTGGCTGATTCTTATCGTCATATTTGAGATAAATCTTAATTACCCGATGGGGCTTATCTTTAACCACCTCGTAGTCATTAATGAAGCCCTCGTTTTTAAGGATTCTAGTAATAGCCAGCTTCAGCTTTGAGGCTGGCATCAGTACCGAGTCATGCCTCGCCATAATGGCATTGCGTATTCGGGTTAGCATATCGGCTATTGGATCTGAGATAGTCACCCTTACCCCCTAGTTCATACTCATTCTATAATATTTAGTTACCAGCTTGATTTTCTCACCCCGGGAATCTGACCAGCTAGGGCCAGTTTCCGAAAACAAATGCGACACAAGCCGAACCGGCGCATATAAGCGCGGGGTCGACCACATAGTTGACACCGGTTATGCTGCTGCACTCTATATTTGGTCGGACGCTGCGACTTTACAATTTTTGAACTTTTAGCCATTCCTACTCCCGTTTAATCCTTAACGAAAGGCATGCCTAATAACTCCAGCAGGTGCCTGCCTTCCTCATCGGTTCTGGCCGTAGTGGTAATTGATACTTCCAATCCCCGTACCTTGTCTATCTTATCATAATCTATTTCAGGAAAAACGATTTGCTCCTTGAACCCCAAGCTGTAGTTACCCCGGCCATCAAAGGAGTTTCGGGGAACCCCTTGAAACTCACGTATCCGGGGCAAGACAGCGTTCACTAACTTGTCAAAAAAGTCATACATGCGTTCCCCCCGCAGGGTTACCTTTAACCCGACAGGCATCCCTGTCCTCAACTTGAAGGAAGCAATAGACTTCTTGGCGCGGGTGGTTACCGGATGCTGCCCGGAAATAGCCGCCAGGTCACTTTCAGCCGCTTCCAGAGCCTTAGCATTCTGAATCGCCTCTCCCAAGCCAATACTAAGCACCAACTTATCTAGATGTGGTACCTGCATTGTGTTTTTATATTGGTAAAGCTTCATCAGGTTGGGGATAACCTCTTTTTTATACCTTTCCTTCAATCGTGACATCTAATCAATCACCTCATGGCAAGAGCGACAAACACGAACCTTCCTACCGTCCTCTAGGAAGCGGAAGCCGATACGGGTAGGATGGTTGCACTTGCTGCACAGTAGCATAACATCTGACACATGAATTGGTGCTTCTCGTTCTATTATGCCGGCTTGTCTGACTTCCCTCCTTGCCCTGGTATGCCTTTTAATAAAGTTGACACCATCGATCAATAGCCGTTCCTCCTTGGGGTAAGCAAAGCGCACCTTACCCTTTTTGCCCTTATCCTTACCGGCGATAACAAGCACGGTATCATTCTTTCTAATCTTCATCGCTTATTTTCCTCACAAAACTTCGGGTGCCAGCGATATAATCTTGGTAAAATTTTTCTCTCTCAGCTCTCTGGCTACTGGTCCAAATATTCGAGTTCCTTTAGGATTATTCTTATCGGTTAAAATCACGGCTGCATTGTCATCAAACCTGATGTAAGAGCCATCGGGACGCCTATATGGCTGAGCAGAGCGAACGATAACTGCCCTGACTACTTCCCCCTTCTTCACTACTGCCGCCGGGGTTGCCCGTTTTACCGAAGCCACGATAATATCACCTACTCGGGCATATTTCTTCCTGGTGCCGCCCAATACGCTAATACACATAAGCTGGCGGGCACCGGTATTATCTGCCGCCTTGAGTCTGGTATAAGATTGAATCATATCACTCTATCCCCAAAATAATTTCAGGTTATTTCCTTAGGTTGAACCTCTACTACTTCTCCCTTGGTTATTATCTCAGCTATCCGCCACCGCTTCTGCTTGGAGAGGGGGCGGGTTTCTATAATCCTCACTTTATCGCCTAACCCGCACTCATTATTTTCATCATGGGCTTTAAACTTGACCACTCTCCTGATGGTCTTTTTATATAGCGGGTGGCGCTTGAGGGTTTCTACAGCTACCACCGCTGTCTTATCCATCTTAGTACTTACCACCCGGCCAACCTTGGTTTTGCGTTTCTTATCCATAGACTTAATGCCTACCTTATTTCTAGCTCCCTCTCTCTGAGTATGGTCTTCAGTCGGGCAATCTTCTTTTTAACCCTCGGAATTTCGCGGTGGTTCACCAATTGCCTAGTAGCCAAGCGGAAGCGAAGGTCAAAGAGCTCCTGGTGGGCTGCCTCCAGTTGCTTTTCCAATTCCTCGGGACTGAGAGCTCGAATTTCTTCAGCCTTCAACTTGTGCCAGCTCCTTGCTCTTTGACTCACTGCCGGGGGCTGCATAGGTTTCCCTGAGCACAAACTTGGTGCTTATTGGGAGCTTGTATGAAGCCAGACGGATAGCTCCTCTAGCTGCTTCTTCGCCAACACCCCCCATTTCAAACAGAATTCTTCCCGGTTTAACCACAGCCACCCAATGGTCTGGGGAACCTTTACCCCCGCCCATACGAGTCTCCGCTGCCTTCTTGGTAACCGGTTTATCCGGGAAAATACGTATCCAAATCTTTCCCCCACGCCGGATATAGTGGGTAATAGCCCGCCGTGCCGCCTCAATTTGCCGACTAGTAACCCAGGCAGACTCTAATGCCTGCAAACCAAAATCACCAAAAACGATCTTATTCCCCGCCTGAGCTTTACCCCGGCGGTGTCCTTTATGACTCTTGCGGTATTTCACCCGCTTGGGTTGTAGCATCCTTCTCCTCTGTTTCTATGGTAGGTGGCTCTGCCTCCGGCTCCTCAATGGCTACCGGTTCAGCAACCTTCCTCTTTTTCTTCGTAGTAGGTGGCTTTACCTCGGGACTCTCACTGGCTACTGGTTCAGCAATCTTCTCCTCTTTTTCTATAGTAGAGGGCTCTGCCTCTGGCTCCTCAATGGCTACTGGTTCAGTAATCTTCTCCTCAACCTCGGCTGCCTTAGGTTCCTTGGCTGCCTTTGGTTCTTCGGCTGCTTTTGGTTCCTCGGCTGCCTTGGGTTCGGGGAGAATATCGCCCTTATATATCCACACCTTTACCCCGATACGACCCAGGGTGGTACAGGCTTCAGTAAAGCCGTAATCAATATCAGCCCGCATGGTATGCAAGGGAACCTGTCCTTCATGCATAAGCTGGCGACGAGCAATCTCGGCACCGCCTAATCTACCAGAACAACAGACCCTTATTCCTTTAGCACCAGCCTGAAGAGTGCGGAAAATGGCTTGCTTCATTGCCCGGCGATAAGCAATACGGCGCTCAATCTGCTCGGCTATCGCCCTGGCGACCAAATAAGCATCAAGTTCGGGCTGCTGAATCTCCAGAATATTTAATTGAATTCTCTTCCCGATAAGGCTCTCAAGGTGGAGCCTCATTTCCTCAACTCTCTGCCCTCCCCGCCCGATGACGATGCCGGGTCGGGCAGTACGGATAGTTAATGATACCTTATTTGACTGACGGTCTATCTCTACCTGGGAGATACCGGCTTCAACATATTTAGATTGGATAGCCCGCCTGAGCTTTATGTCTTCCTGCAAAAACTCTACATAGTGCTTATCGGCATACCACTTGGCTTGCCAATCACGTATGACACCAATCCTAAAGCCTACCGGGTGAACCTTGCGTCCCATTAACCTTCCCTCTCGGCAACAATAACCGTAATATGACTAGACCGTTTAAGGATAGGGCTGGCTCGCCCTCTAGCCCTAGGGCGATACCTTTTCAGAGTTGGCGCCTCATTGGCAAAGATGTTAACAATCTCCAAATCCGATGGTAACATCTGGAAAGTGTTTTCAGCATTAGCGGCGGCTGATTTTACCACCTTAGCTACCACTCTAGCCGTAGGGGAGGCAGTAAACCTAAGCATGGTTAGCGCCTCATCCACTTTCTTGCCCCGTACCATGTCTACTAGCAGGCGCACTTTACGAGGTGATACCCCGGTGTCTTTCGCTATTGCTCTTACTTCCATTTTATGTCCTACCTGAACTGAACCAACTACTACCTACGCTTACTTTCTTACCTGGGTAGTCTTTTCTGCCCTGGTGCTATGTCCCTTGAAGGTTCGAGTTAAAGCAAACTCTCCTAGCTTGTGCCCCACCATATTTTCCGTGATATAGATAGGCACATGTCTCCTGCCATCATGCACCCCAATAGTAAGCCCTACCATTTCCGGCAGGATGGTAGATGAGCGTGCCCAGGTTTTTATTACTGCCTTCTGCCCAGAGCGGAGAAGTATTTCCACCTTCTTTAGCAGTTTGGCATCAACCGCTGGTCCCTTCTTAGTTGACCTTGACATTTTACCTACTTCCCTCTTCGCTTAACAATCATTTTATCTGAAGCCTTAGGTTTACGAGTTCTATAGCCTAAAGCTGGCTTACCCCATGGTGTTTTAGGTCCGGGCAGACCTATCGGTGACCTGCCTTCCCCGCCGCCATGAGGGTGGTCGCAGGGGTTCATAGCTGAACCTCTCACCGTTGGTCGCCAGCCTAACCACCGTTTGCGACCTGCCTTACCCAGTTTAATACTCTGATGGTCAACATTCCCTACCTGTCCGATAGTAGCCAAACAGTTACTGGAAATACGCCGTACCTCACTGGATGGTAATCGAACCAGGGCATATTCTCCTTCTTTCACCATAAGTTGAGCCGCCGCCCCAGCCCCACGCACCAACTGTCCAC
>CAZCLE010000043.1:0-6567 GCA_964499445.1 uncultured Dehalococcoidales bacterium | reverse complement strand
GAACAACAAGTGGTAGTGAACAATCTCGTTAAGGTGGATTTGATAGTGTTGGCAAAAGTGATAAGCCAAGTAAATGAGGTAATCTGCTTTCTTAGGGCACTGAACTGCGTCTGTTTCCTGCCCCAGTTTTCTGGGGCAACCGGGCAATAAAGTTCAGTTGGGGGGGAGAATTAATTCCATGTCACTTATCAGAAGCGTCAGAAAGGATATTAGAGCCGTTTTTGAGCATGACCCAGCCGCTACCAGCACCTTAGAAATACTGCTGGCTTATCCTGGATTTCATGCCCGCCAGTGGCACCGGCTAGCCCACACCCTGTTCCGGTGGCATATCCCAATAATACCCCGGCTTATATCAAACCTTAACCGGTTTTTTACCGGCATAGAAATCCACCCCGGGGCTAAGATTGGCGAAGGATTTTTTATTGACCATGGTATGGGAGTGGTGATTGGCGAGACCACAGAGATTGGCGACAATGTTACTCTATATCAAGGGGTAACCCTGGGCGGTACCAGTCACCAGAAGACAAAGCGCCATCCCACCCTGGGCAACAATGTTGTGGTCGGAGTTGGCGCTCAGCTTATTGGAGCCATTACTATCGGGGAAAATACCAAGGTTGGTGCCGGCTCGGTGGTGGTAAATTCGGTGCCGGCTAATGCCACCGTGGTGGGGGTGCCGGGACGGGTGGTAGCCATTAGAAATCCCGATGCCGACACTATTGAGCGGTTGCCTGACCCGGTATGGGAAAAGCTGGAGGCTATAGAAAAGCGAGTAGCCGAGATGGAAAAGCGTCTGGCTAAGCGGGAAGGAAAGCCAAGATGAAGGTATTTAACACCCTCTCCGGGAAAAAGGAGGAGTTTTTACCCCAGGGCGATGAAGTCAAGATGTATGTCTGCGGGGTTACTCCCTATAGTGATTGCCACATAGGTCATGGCATGAGCTATGTTATCTTTGACGTTATCCGACGCTATCTCCAGTTTCGCGGCTATAGGGTGAAGTATGTGCAGAATGTCACCGACATTGACGACAAACTGATAAATCAGGCCAATCAGCTGGGCACTTCAGTGCGTGAGTTGGCGGAGAAATACACCAGTAGCTATTTTGAGGATATGGATGCCCTGAATATTGGTCGGGCTGACATTTACCCCCGGGCTACCGAGGAGATACCCAAGATTATTGAAGTGATACAGGGCTTGATAGATAAGGGGTATGCCTATCCGGCACAGGGTAGCGTTTATTTCCGGGTTAGGAATGTTGCCGACTACGGCAAGCTGGCTCACCGCAGTCTGGAATCAATGATGGCCGGGGCACGCATAGAGGCCGGAGAGGAAAAAGAGCACCCTATGGATTTTGTCCTGTGGAAGGCATCAAAGCCCGGTGAGCCGTCCTGGGAAAGCCCGTGGGGTCAGGGGAGACCGGGCTGGCATATTGAGTGCAGTTCTATGTCTCTGAAATACCTGGGTAATACCCTTGACATTCATGGCGGGGGGCAGGACCTTGTCTTCCCCCATCACGAGAACGAGATAGCCCAGTCGGAGAGCTTTACCGGGGTAAAACCGTTTGTCAAATACTGGTTGCATAACGGGCTGGTGCAGCTTGGCGAAGAGAAGATGAGCAAATCCCTGGGCAACCTCATACCTCTCAAGGAAGCCTTGGCGAGGTATAGTGCTGATGCCATCCGCATCTTTATCCTTAGCTCTCACTACCGCAGTCCCCTTACTTACTCTGGAGAGGGGCTGGAAGCCGCCGAGAAGGGAGCCGATAGACTGCGCCAGACAGTTCACGGCGAAGGTAGAGGTGAGAAAGTTAGTGAGGGGATAGATATTGAGTCTTACCAAAACCGATTCATTGAGGCTATGGATGATGATTTTAACTCTGCTCAGGCAGGAGCGACACTTTTTGATTTAGCCAGAGATATTAACCGGGCTGACGAAGACGGATATGAGGTGGTAGGAGCACGACAGGCATTACTGGAGCTAGCCGATATACTGGGCTTAACCCTCAAACAACTAGACAAGCCAACTCTTGATGCCAAGTCCTACTCGGATATCGTTGGTGCTGTTAGTGTTCTACCCCCTGAGACCAAACAATGGCGGCCTGCCGAGGGTGAGTCCTATATTGAACACCTGGTTTCCATCCGTGACCAGCTCAGGGTAGACAAACAATGGCAGCAGGCCGATATCATCCGGGCTAAGTTAGATGAGCTGGGCATAGCCCTGGAGGACACCCCGCGAGGGACAGAGTGGAAGCGCAAAAGGTAGCTTTCATTTTTAAGTGTGAAAAGTCGCTTCCCTATGTCTCTTTCAATACATCGATAAACGGGGGTAAATAGTTGATAGCCCAATTCTTCATCGTATTTAAGGATTATCTTATTGAAGTATTGCCCTTCCTGGCGATAGGTTTCTTTCTTAGCGGATTTATCCACGAATTTGTCCCCGCCGGGTGGGTGGAGAGGCACCTCGGGGGGAAAGGGATAAAGCCGCTCCTCTATTCTACCCTTACCGGAACAGTTCTCCCTATCTGCTGTATGGGCTCTCTTCCAGTGGCAGTGAGCCTTCATCAAAAAGGAGCCAGGTTGGGGCCGGTTTTAGCCTTCCTGGTGGCAACACCAGCCACCTCCATAACTGCCCTCCTGGTCTGTTATGCCCTGCTGGGGATAAAGTTCACCGCTTTCATATTCTTTGCCGTAATAGTGATGGGCTTAATAATGGGCCTCGTCGGAAATCTGATAAAGGTTAAGCCCAAGACATTCGCCTGCCCAACTGGACAGTCAGCTACAGACCCGGTTTGCGGGATGAACGTAGAAATAGGGAAAGCAGCCCAAACAGAATATCGTGGGGAGACTTATTATTTTTGCTGCCACCACTGCCAGCAGACATTTGAGTCCAAACCAGAAGAATATTTGGGGACTTATTCCCGGAATATTGCCCACCGCCTGAAGCATGTCTTCAAATACGCCTTTGTGGATATGGTAAAGGAGATTGGCCCAGAGTTACTTCTAGGACTGGCTCTGGCGGCTCTGGTATCGGCGATTGCTCCGATAGGGAAATTTGTCGGGGATTATTTTAGCGGAGGCTTAGGTTATATATTCAGCCTTGTCTTTGGGCTAATGATGTATATTTGCTCTACTGCCAGCGTTCCCCTGGTTCATGCTTTTGTGTCACAGGGGATGAACATCGGCGCTGGGATGGTGCTACTCCTGGCAGGTCCAGTTACTAGCTGGGGAACTATCCTGGTCTTGAGGAAGGAATTCGGCGGCAGGACCTTGGCCACCTATTTGGTCGTTATCAGCGCCATGGCTTTGGTTCTGGGCTGGTGCTTTTCGATGATATAGGCACGAAGAAGACGGGAAATGGAGAATAAGGAAATCTAGTAGTTTGCTACTTACTGGAGGTAAGTTATGTGGCAAAATGTAGCCTTTATCTTAATTGGCGTCGGGATATTGGTCTTGATTGGCTGGGGGGTTAAAGGCTTCTTTATGGCGGCTGATATTCCGCTACTTATCAGGATAGCCGTCGGTATTATTGGCGCCGGGATATTAGTCCTTATTGGGGTAGCCATCAGAGACCGGGTTATTAAGGCTAAAACTGAAAAATTTAAGGGGGTGGAGAAATGATTATTAGCACCTCGGCACAGATAGAGGGTAAGACAATTAGTCGCACCATAGGTCTGGTCAAGGGCAGCACCATCAGGGCAAGGCACGTGGGCAGGGATATTATGGCCGGGCTGAGGGGTATAGTGGGTGGCGAGATAAGCGAATACACCAAGATGATGGCTGAAGCCAGGGAGGAAGCTATTCAGCGGATGGTAGGGGATGCCGAGAAGCAGGGGGCTAATGCCGTAGTCAGTATGCGGTTTGCCACCTCAATGATAATGCAGAATGCCGCTGAGGTGCTCGCCTATGGCACCGGTGTGGTGCTGGAATAGATAAAAAGGCGAATTCCGCGCTACCCGGAAAGGAAAAACCTTTTCACACCAGCTCTCAGTAACAATCTGCCCTTTCGTTCAATACCAGCCGCCTATACCCGCGCTAGTAGATAATCGAGCCTGGCCAATCCGGCTTCGGGACAGGAATTCTGTTCTTCTACCCATCGTCTCAATTTGGCAATTGCTTGGCCAGATTCAATGGTTTCTTTGGCTTTGTTGACGCCTTCTTTGAAATCCCTTACTTTACCCATCAAGTACAGAATAGGAGCGGTGTTAAGACAGACGATATCACACTTCGGACCCTGGTCTTTGGCGCCCAATATCCTGAGAAAATTCAGGGCTTCCTCCTCTATATTTGCCGATGGTAACAGGTCTTCATAGGTGGCACGTCGGATACCAAAATCCTCGGGGAAAAGACTATAGTTAATAATCCGCCCATCTCCATCCAATTCAACAATTTTCGTCTCACCGAGGGAGGAAATCTCGTCCATGCCTTTATTACCATCTGCATTGAAACCGTGAACCACAAGGGCTCTCTTGTAGCCAATCTCTCGCATTAATCGGGCAACAGGTTCTGTCAATGCCTTAGAATAGACTCCCCTTACCCCGTATCTGGGCGAGGCAGGGTTAGCCAGGGAACCAGCAATATTAAGAGTAGTGCCAAAGCGAATCTGCGATAAGATTCGGCCCAGGGCTTGAGGATGGACCATAGGGCTCATGCCATTAAAAATACCGATTCCTGCCTTTTCAATACTGCTTTTGACAGTTTCCACGCTGCATTCCACATCAACCCCAAGGGCTTCAAGAATATCAACCGCTCCACATGTGGAGGTAAGAGCTCTGGCTCCGTGTTTAGCCATATAGATGCCGTTAGCCGCCGCCACTATAGCTGCCGCAGTGCTGATATTGAATGTCTTTAATTCATCCATTCCGGTACCGCAGTTCTCGACCAAAGGCTCAGGTGTAAGCGGATTCACTTTCACTGTATCTAGTTCAAAAATGGCGTCCCAGCTTCCCGCAATCTCCTCCGGCGTTTCTCCCTTAGCGGTGAGAGCTATCAGGAAAGCTCCCTGTTGCAGGTCCGGTTGTTCATTTAGGAGTACCTGATAATACATTTCCCTGGTTTCGTGGCGTGTCAGGTTTCTCCCTCGCGCTGCATCAGACACTTTCTTGCCAAATTCCTTTAGCCTTTTATCGTCAAACATACATTGCCTCCTCCTGTTCAGAATTCTGTTACCACCACCTTCATGCCACGATGCTCCGTTAGATAATCAATTCCCTCGTGAATCGCTTCTAAGGGTATTCGTTTCGTGGCAAGACAGTTAACGTTTACTTGCCCCGAAGCCATAAGCTCAAGAGCCATACGATTCTGGTCTGACGTGCAGCCATAGGCTCCCACGAAGGTAATTTCGTGGTAATGGAGAAAGTTAGCATCAAAATGAAGTTGGCTCTTCTCCGATGGTAAACCGGAGAAAAAGCAAACCCGACCCCGCGGCGCAAGAAGCTCCAAGATAGGATACTCTATGGCAGATTCTGAGCAAGCCAGCATGATTACATCAACTCCTCGGCCTTCCGTTTCTTTCCTCACAACCTCCTTTAGGTTCTCTTTGGAGACATCGACCAAACGAGAAGGTTCTGCCGCCGCAGCCATCCGAATTCGCTTTAGAGACCTTTCGGCAAGTAGAATCCGCCTAGCTCCTTTAGCCCGGGCTAGCATGGTGTGAAGGCAACCAATTGGGCCAGCACCCAGGATAAGCACGGCGTCTTTACTGTCTAGGCGCACACGCTCCTGACCATTGAGGCAACAGGCTAGAGGCTCGGCAAAGGTAGCTTCCATAAAACTAAGTCCAGCCGGAATCAGATTTACCGCTCCACAGGCTACACTTTCAGCAGGTACGGCAAGATACTGGGCAAACCCACCGTGATGGGTAAAACCAAGAATACCTATGTGGTCGCATTGATTGGGCGCTCCTTGCTGGCAGGCAGGACACTTACCACAACTTATCCCGGGCGCAATCTGCACTCGGTCTTCGCTTCTAAAGGGAACATTACCGGTACCGGTTTCAATCACCACTCCAGCGACTTCATGACCTAGAATACGCGGGTAGATTAGGTCCCGTTGCCCATACCTAAACATCTTTATATCAGTAGCACAAATTGAGCATGCCTCCACTTTGACAAGAAGCCCTGCTGCCGGGGGTTCCGGAGTGGGGACTTGAGTAATAACCAACTGGCCAGGCGATTTCAACAGCGCTGCTTTCATAGACTGTTTCCTTAAGAACTCGTTTATATAAAAAAATCCCTTAACCAAAACTTTGGCTAAGGGATTTGCCATCTCCCTTGAACCTTTCTCCCGAAGGTCTAACAGATTTGTTGGCAGGTCTTCTGGCTCTTGGCTCTTCCTACTCCTTGAGGCCTTCCCATTTCGTTAGAACGAAGCAGTGGCACTCTCTCAAGTTTCGTCCCCAATCACAGCGGCGGGACCGCACCCGATTTGCACGGGTTTCCCTGTTAGGCCTTCATCCGAAAGCACCAACAAATATTTCTATTAAATTCTAAACTCTATTTTAGCTAACTAAATTAAATTTGTCAAGCCCAATGTTGGCTGCACCCCCCAAAAGGTTTTTGCGTCAGGCGTGGCA
>CAZCLE010000042.1:0-7284 GCA_964499445.1 uncultured Dehalococcoidales bacterium | reverse complement strand
ACTTAGCGCTTAGAGAGAGCCCCCGAAATTCGGGGGCTCTCTTCTTTTACAGACTATTTACCAACCCCTCACCCTTTATTTGTGGTAACCCTATCCCCTTTTTCCCCTTCCCCTTGTTAAGGGGAAGGGGAATTAGTTATATAAGAGAGGCTTCGCCTCTCTTTGACTCTCCTTTGAAGGGGAGAGGTTTGTAGAAGCACACTATCTGCGATAAGGTTGTTCACCAATATGGGGTTTAAGGGGCGAAGCCCCTTTTTTAATATCCTCCCCCTCGGCTTGTTTTAAAGAGCAAATAACGGGGAGTCTAAGAGAAGTCTCTGTACCCAGGGGGGAGGGTTACCTAATAAAAATCTAAGGGGGTGAGGTAGACAAAGATTAACCTATTGACTTCGCCTCTTGTCCAAGTTAAAATTGCCACATGGCAAAAATAGGATTTGCCGTGGGGCTGATTTTGCTACTGAGCCTGCTCAGCCCAATGACCCCGGCTGCCCCAGCCATGGCTAACCCGGGCACGGTAAAATGGCTAAGGGGCAATATCCCCACCGAGGGCACGGCCGGTAACTGGGTGCTGGCTAATGGCTCGGATATCCAATATTTAACCAGAGCGATTGACGGCACTCTCTACGCCTACGGCAAAAGTCTTACCTATACCCTGTACCAATCCACCGATGATGGCTATAGCTGGTCTTACACGGGCAAGGTAACCGATGCCATAGTTGATATCGCCACCTCCCCCGATGATGCCACTATCATCTACTACGCCACCACATCCAATGTCTATAAGTCAACCGATGCCGGGCGTAGTTTCGTCTCACTGCCCGCCAACCCGGGTGGGGCGGGGAGCAATAATATAGAAATTACTTCCATTGCTGCCACCCGGCAGGGTAACAATTACACTATTGCCGTCGGCACCAGAGATACTGATAACGGTCAATACGGCGGCGTTTATACCATGAAGGAAGGCGAGTCCTTCACCTGGACTGATACCACCATCGGCAACTATGACGTCTATACTATAGCCGGCTCACCCAGCTTCGGAGTGCAGCTCGTCGCCGTGGTCACCAATGAGACCAATACCATAGTTACCTCTAAGGTGGGTGATGGGGCATGGGGCGGCGCTACCGGTAATGCCACCATCAACGGCGTGGTGCCGACATCAGCCAGCATAGCCTTCCCCAGCGATTATGCTCCTGATGTAACCGCCGGCGATAGTGTCCTGTTTATAGCCATTGAGGCCAGTGGTAATAATGGTGATGTCTATAAGATTTCCAACGTGGTAGCACCAAGTAGCTCAGTGGCTACCGACCTTAATATTGGCGCTGGATATAGTCTGGACGATGTTGATGTTACCTCTCTGGCAGTCAGCGGCGATGCGTCTACTGCCAATCTACTGGCGGGCGCTGCCGACAGCGCTCAGGTCTACTATAGCACCGATGGCGGGAAAAACTGGAAGATAAGCTCAAAACCACCAACCGGACAGTCTAAAACCTACGTCCTTATGGCGCCTGATTTCACCAGCAGCGGTAGAGCCTACGCCGCTACCACTGGCACCGAGAGCGCCGTCTCCTGCACTGCAGACGGCGGCGTTACCTGGAACCAGATAAGCCTAATTGATACCGCTATGACCACCATCGTTGACCTGGCACCATCACCCGACTACAGCCAGGACGATACCCTGTTTATGCTCACCTGGGGAGGAGAGCACAGCCTGTGGCGGAGCCTGAACGATGGAACCAGATGGGAGAGAGTGTTTACCAGCACCATAACCAATGTGGACAGCCTCAGCCTGGTTGAGCTTTCTCCCCAATACGGTAACGGCAGTCAGGTAGTATTCTTAGCCGGGACAAGTAACGGCAATCCGGCAATATGGAGGTCAACCGATAACGGTCAAACCTTCCATTCCCCGTTAACCACCGGCGACCCCGCCACCGGGGCTACCTTCACTATTGACATCTGGTCAATAATTAATGACACCACCCTGTTTATTGGCAGTTTTGATGGCAGTAACGGGCTGGTCTACCACACTACCAACAGCGGTTTAGGCTACGCTACCCCGGCCGTGGTTGGCAGCCAGTCATTAAATTCTATAGCCCTATCGCCCAACTACGAACAGGATGAGACTATCCTGATAGGTAATACCAACGGCTGGGTCTACTGGTCTGAAGATAACGGGGTCTCATTTGAGCCACTGCCACCGGGGGCTACCTCAGCGCCTCTCACCGGCTCGATAACTGTTGACTTCGACTCCCAATTCAGCAGCAATAACACTGTCTATGCCGCCAGCGATACCGCAGATGAGGGCATCTACCGCTTGAGCATCGGCGCCAAGACTACCTGGGAAAGCATAGATAGCACCCTGCCCACTGGTGGTATGCTCAAGCAACTGATAGTATCGGCTAACGGCACACTATATGCCACTAACTTCAATGGCGATGGTGGTATGGAGCGCTGCCTTAACCCCACCTATCCACTGGGACCGACATTTGAAACCGTAACCAGCGGCCTTGATAGTGGGGCTACCCTGAGCGGACTATGGCTAGGCGACAACCGACTGTGGGCAACTGATACCACCAATATCAGACTGATGATTTACCCTGATAGCTTAACCCAGTCAGTTGCCCTGACCTCGCCACCTGATAAAGCCTCAGGCATAGGTACCATTATTCATTACACTATCAGTAATGCCAAGCTTGACTGGGAGGCATTGGAGGGTGCTACCGACTATAGGTGGCAGCTTAACTATGTTCCCGACTTCTCCTCGGTTCCTACCGGATTTGAGGGTACTACTAGAGCCAGCTCAGCCCAGCTACCAGCACTGGCACCAGCTACCACCTATTACTGGCGAGTGAGAGCCACCGAGCCAGTATTAAGCCCGTGGTCAGCCAAGTGGTCTTTTACTACCAGCCTTGGCGATAAGGCTATTGCTCCTGGTCTTACTACCCCTGAAGCTGGTGCCCGAGGAGTGCCGCTAAAGCCAATATTTCAGTGGAGTGCTATAGCCGACGCCGACAGCTACGAGTTTATCGTGTCCACCGATATTAATTTTAACAACCCCACCATCCTAAAGTGTGATGACTATGCCCTACCCAGCACTGCCTGGCAGTGTAATCCAGGTCTGGAACCCGATACCACCTACTACTGGAAGGTCAGAGCTATTAGCTCGGACACTTATAGTGCCTGGAGTGCTGTTAGCGCCTTCGTCACCGAGTCAGCCCTAGAGCCACTGGAGACATTAGGCTCACCAGCTCCACAAGCTCCGCCAGCCTCATCACCATCAGCCCTGCCCCAACTAACCACTTCCGACTTGATATTATATCTAGTTGGTGCCCTGTTCCTGACCATAGTATTGCTGATAATTGCCCTGCTGGTGGTGGTAATAAGACTAAGCCGAATTTAACCCAACAAGGGGAGTTTAAGCGGGGCTAGCGCCCATCTTTACAAAATCTTCCCCCGTCTGCAATCAATAAGGTTGTTCACCAATATGGGGTTTGAGGAGCGAAGCCCCTTTTTAATATCCTCCCCCTCGGCTTGTTTTAAAGAGCAAATAACGGGGAATCTAAGGGAGGGGGATAAAGGGGGAGGGTTACCTAATAAAAATCTAAGGAGAGCTCAATATGGGGTTTGAGGGGCGAAGCCCCTTCTAATAAAATCTCCCCCTCTCCTTCAAAGGAGAGGGGGACACAGGGGGTGAGGTAGATAATAACCTCAATAGTCAAGCAAAAAGACCTGCGTGCTGGCAGGCAGGCTTGACTTGGTGAAGGACAGTTTGGGCTGGGGGGTTATCTCCTTTACCCCTATCTCCTTGAGGAACCTTCCCACTGGCTCAAGCTCCCGGCTTATTGCCTGGGTTTTGTAATGCATAGGCACCACTACCTTTGGCTCAAGCTGTCGGACTACCTCAGCCGCCATAGGAGCATTAATAGTGGACACCCCGCCTACCGGAAGCAACAGCACATCCACATTGTCTATCTCCTCTACCTGAGCCGCAGTAAGCACATGCCCCAGGTCACCAAGGTGACATACCGATACCTCATCTATCTCCATAAGATAAACGGTGTTCCTACCCTGTTTTCTTCCCCCCACAGTATCGTGGAACGTAGCTACCCCTATAACCAGGACACCGCTAATTTCATACTCGCCGGGGCCGACAATCTGCCTCGGTTCGCCACTAATGCCCTGAACATAGGAATGATTCGGGTGCTGATGACTCACCGTCACAATATGAGCGGTAGGCTTGCCCAAAGAGTAGCCCAAGCCCGGTGGGTAAGGGTCAGTAATAACGGTGGCATGACTGCCTTTTATCCTGAAGCAAGAGTGACCTAACCAGGTAATATCCATATCTTTTTAGCCTTTGTCTAGCTAAATATAACATTAGCTAAGCCTGCCGGTCAATTTAGCTTGTTGCGAAATGCGTCAATTTTTGCATGCACCTCTTGACAAATGATAGTATAATACTAGTGTTGTGGAAGATGTATGAATATTTATAGAAACAAATTACTTAATGCTGTGCTGTTTTTTGCAAGGAACACAAAACGTCCAAACTTAACCAAGACATTAAAATTACTTTATTTCCTTGATTTTACTCATTTTAAACAAACAGGTTACCCTTCCATTGGTCTTGAGTACTATGCTTGGGAAAAAGGGCCTGTTCCAAAGAAATTTTGGATAGAAATGAAGGACGGCATAATACCCGATGATTTTGAGGGCAAGTTAACTATTTTCATCCGTGAGAATCAAGAAGACCCCCTTTCGAGTCGTAAAGAACTGTTATTTAAAGCTATAGCCAAACCCGATTTAACAGTTTTTACCCCGCGTGAAATTGAGATACTAGAGTACCTAGCTGATGTTTATCGTGATACCCCTGCTTATCTGATGTCCGAGGTTTCGCATTTACGCAACGAGCCTTGGGATACAACAAAAAAAACTAAAGGTCTCAATAGTCCTATAGACTATCTATTATGTTTAGACGAGGAAGCAAAGATAAACCCAGATGAAGCAAGAGAATCTCTAGAGGAATACTTCGAAGTAGTAAACAATTTCGGTATAGGTCCAACACAATAACCTAAATGCATAGACAAGGACAAATATTACTGTGTAAGGATTTTAAATTTAAAGATGGCTTAATAGCAGACAAGCTTTTTGTTGTTTTAGATACCGCTGTCACTGATTGCTCTTGCTTAGTCATAATAACTACAAAAAATCCAAGCCGTTATGCTTATGCAACTCCCGGCTGTAACAGCACTAAAAGCGTCTTTTATATACCAGTTGATTGTAACCAAGATTTTAGTGAGGATACTTATATTCAGTTGCCTCGTATTTTTGAGTTGGATATTGATGCTTTACTCTCCAGCAAGCAGATTAGTTTTATAGGTCATATATCTGATATGTGTTTCTCTCAATTTAAAAAATGCCTTAGAAAATTCAAATATGATATTTCGCCCCAATACTGGGCGAAGATTTACCAAGCGACCTGAGCACTATCCCTAACTCTAGGCAAAAACACAATTCCTCGGCGTATCGGGAAAAGCCAAAGCCATAGCCTGTGTCACAATTACTGGTATAAGACTATGAACTGTTACTTTTCGACGACGCCTGACATTAATGTTGTTCAGGCGTCTTTTGCTTTTCATTCCGCTAAAGAATCTCTTGACAAGCAATGGCTCAAGATGGTAGATTAAGTAGTAATTAGCAGTCTCAGGCTTAGACTGCTAATGGGAGACAGAGGTGTTAACTTCTAGAAGAGGGGCGATACTCAAATCCATAGTGGGACAATATATTGTCCGGACAACGCCGGTGCCGTCACAGAGCCTCATCAATGACCGCGAGTTAGAGGTAAGTGCGGCTACTATCCGCAATGAGATGGCACACCTAGAGGAGGAGGGCTATATTACCCGTCCCCACCCTTCAGCCGGAAGCATACCCTCAGATAGAGGCTACCGCTACTATGTGGACTCTCTGGATGACATTGAGCTTCCCTTAGCTGAGCAACGTTTAATAAATCACCTCTTCTACCAAGTGGAGAAGAAGCTAGAGGAATGGCTAAGCCTGGCGGCAACCATCACCGCTCAGTTGACTCAAAATATGGCGGTAGTTACCCTGTCTAAGCCAGTAAATTGCCAATTCAAGCACCTGGAGCTAGTCACCCTGCAAGACTCGCTGGCACTGGTTGTCCTTGTCCTCCATGGAGCCAGGGTAAAGCAACTGCTAATAACCTTTGACCAGGCTATATCTCAACTTGAGCTAACGGCTATGGCCAACAAACTAAATACTGCTTATACTAACCTGACCAGACCGCAGATTTTAGCTAAAGCCATAGAACTCTCCCCGACTGAACAGCAGATAACTGATTGCCTGCTAAAGATAATGCTGGCTGAAGATGAGCAGGAGTATGAAGAGCCCTACCTTAATGGCCTGCACTTTACGCTTAACCAGCCAGAATTTGCCCATAGCCATCGAATACTAGCCCTACTGGAACTAATTGAGCACCGAAGGCTGTTGAGGAGCATCATCCCCGGCAAGCTACACAGCCATCAAGTGCAGGTAGTTATAGGTAAGGAAAATAAGGCAGAGGTCATCCACAACTATAGCGTGGTTGTCAGCCAATATAGTCTTCCTGAAGGAGCCATTGGCACTATAGGTGTAGTCGGGCCTACTCGAATGCCCTATGCCCGTACTATCTCTACTGTAGACTATCTATCCTCGCTGTTGAGTGGACTGGTGGCTGAGCTATATGGGAAAGAAAACACTCAGTGGGATAATAGGGAATGATGCCCATTGATAAGGAGTAAATAGAGGGGAGTTAAAGAAGGGCTTCGCCTCTCTTATAAAACCCTTTCCCCTCTTCTTTGAAGGAGAGGGGGACACAGGGGGTGAGGTAGATAATAATGAAACAGCCAGAGTCAGAAGACCCAGGTAGCCAAGTAGAACCGGAAGTGGCTGAGGTAGAGGACATAGAGGTATTGAAGAAAGCTCTAGCTGAGGCAAAGGCAAAGGCAGAAGAATACCTGGCTGGCTGGCAAAGAGCCCAGGCCGACTTTATTAACTACAAGCGGCGCACCGAGCAGGAAAAGGAGGAAATTAGCCAGTTCGCTAACGCTATCCTCATACTTAACCTGCTGCCTATTCTAGATGATTTGGAACGAGCTCTTACCTCTACCCCACCCCGTCTAGCTAAACTTAGCTGGGTAGATGGTATCAGACTCATCGAGCGTAAGCTCCAGGCAGGCCTGGAGGCACAAGGACTATCCCAGATTAAGGCACTGGGTGAACCATTTGACCCCAACC
>CAZCLE010000041.1:0-7915 GCA_964499445.1 uncultured Dehalococcoidales bacterium | reverse complement strand
AGCTACCGCTATAGCCGGCGGGGTTGACTCCCTAGTTGGTAAACGGGAGGTTATCGGTAGAATTATGGCTGCCATAGCCACCGCTATAGCCGGAGGGGTTGGCTTCCTCGTTGGTAAACGGGAGGTTATCGGTAGATTTATGGCTGCCATAGCTACCGCTATAGCCGGCGGGGTTGACTCCCTAGTTGGTAAACGGGAGGTTATCACCAGGCTTTTGGCTTCAGCAGCCACGGCGATAATAGGATGGGTTCGCCTTCTCCTCAGCAAATGGAAATCGAAGAAACCGCGCTAATACTAGGTATAAACCCCCACCACCACTGCCTCTTTGGCATTATGCTCATCAAAGAATATAACCGCTACCTTCCTGCCCAGAGCCATTTCTGCCGCCGGCAGGTTTCTCGCCACCGCAATACCCTCCAGATAAACCTTGTAGCTGCCAGCAAGCTGGATAGAGGCGGTGTAATCACCAGAGTTGAAACTTTTTAGTATTGCCTTCCTCAAGCTCATTTCCGTCACCCCTTAAAATATTCTCTATACTGCCCCCAGTGATAAACGCTGCTCATACTCTCCCCGGTGAGGATTATAAATCAGCATCAGTCCCAGTACCCTCTTCTTCTCACCACTGAGCCCAGCCCGGCTATCGGTTATGTCAATGACATCGTATAACTGCTGTCCGCAATTAACCGGGATGCGAATAGTGCCACCGTCCGATTCTATCTCGGCTTGCCTTAAATAAGCCTCCCCTCTCTGTTCCGCCTTAGACACGGTATCTATGTTCCTGTCCTCAACCTGCCTCAGCCTATCATAGTGGTGAGCTATTTCACCCCAGGTAAAGGAATCAGTGATTACCGGCTCACCACTAGCCGGGTCATAGCCCTCAACCTGCAGCCGATTAAGCTTCCACGCCCCCTTCCGGTAATTGCCCTCGATTACGGGGTGAGCTGAACCATAGGCATAAACCGAACTGTTATAGGACTGGGGGTTCACCAGATAGGCTTTATTACCCTCAACAAACAACACATCGGGGACGAAGGAGAGCAGTCGGCTGATGACCGTCTCTCCCCGATTATTGGGGTTGATGGTGAAATCTGGGTAGCAGCTGGTGATAACCGATGACTGGGATTTAACCTCAAGCTTTAGCCCAACCCTGGCCAGCACGAAAGCCAGTATATCTTTAACATTCATCTCATTAGAATCCTTGTTCCAGCGGAACTGGTGCCGGGCTCGCCAATTTTCAATCAGGTTCCAGCCATCTGAGGCGTGGAGGATTAAAGATGCCTTACCCCCGGCACTGACATATTCATAGGACTCGAGCCAGAAGGCAAGACCTGAACTAATCTCGTCTCCCTGAGGAGTAACATAGCCGGGGCTGGCTTCTAACTGACCGCCTATATCCAGAATTGACAGGTCGCCGCTACCCGGAGAAGCATATCGCCCATCATCATTCCTTAACTCTACAGTCAGTTTCCCCTGATTCTCCCCGAGTTCCTGCCTTACCGAGAGGACATCAGCGGTTAAATCTATGCTCTCCTCGGTTAGATTAGCTCGCCACACACCATCGGGAGTAGACAGCCAGCAGTAGTCCCCGTGGCGAGCTATAGCCAGACCGTATTCCGAAGATAGATTAAATGGCACCGGTTCTCGCCACCACCTAGTATCAGGTATGGAGTGAGTCCAGAAGGGGCGATTATAGGCTTTGGTTCCGGTAAACTTCTCGACAAAGAAGGCAGTATAATAGACAGGCGGTGGCTTATCCAGCATGGCTACGGCGTCAATGCCGCTACCAATATCATAAGTGAAGGCGTCCTTGTCCTCGGTGCCCTTCCATAACACCGCCACACTATCTGTCCCCTGCCCGTCATCAGACGAGGATTTAGGCATCTCGGTGAAATAGGTAACCTCAACATAAATCTGGGTGCAGATGGCAAAAAAATCGCCGCCGCTGGATGATTTGAGGGCTACTCCAGCCTCAAGGTCATCTACCTCCGCCCAGGTCCAGGGTTGAGAGGTATTGGGGCTTAGTTGATACTCGGTGCCGAGGTTCTCCCAACTGGAGGTAAGGTTATGCTCGGTGCCCTCATAGAGGGTGCTGTGGGTACGAATGACCGTCTTGGCATAGTTATAGTTACCGCTGACCCCGTAGCACCGGGCATAAACGGTAACCTTATCGATATCGCCAACGCCCTCTCCAGCCGGGAGGGCATAGGTATCGGTGGCGTAAGAGGTCAGATTGTGGCGGACATAGGTACTGGAGTCATCCGGAGTTGCCTCGTCAACCTTATCCCAGTGCTCACCGGAGACGGGGTATTGACCAGCGATATTAGTTTCAACCCCGGCGTCATTAGGTCTTAGAATCTGCGTGCTCATTGCAACTTACCTGTAAAGCAAGACTTATACGCAAAGTCGCCCCCTGACGGAGCCGTGGCGATCTCCCGCAACGCCGACCATGAGCCGGCAGTTACCTGAGCACCATCACCATAAACCAGCGACCACAGCTTATAGTTACCATCACTATCCTTACCGGTAAGTAAGAGATTCCAGTCACTATCATAGACAGCCGCCACTCCGGAAAGGTCGCCGGTAGTCTTATCCCAGGCAACTTTATCCTGCCACTGTCCGCTTACATACTTCTTGACATATAGAGTTGCCTGGTCAGCGAAGAACAGGGCTAAATCACCGTTTGGCTTATAATCAGCGGCGATGCCATAGATAGCTGTGGTTGGGGAATAATCAATAAGCTCAGGACTTCCCCAGTTAACACCGCAGTCAGTGCTCTTGAGCCTCCGGATTTCCCGGTTGGAATTTATCCAGAATATACTCACCTCAGTCCCCAGAGAGCAGCCAGCCACGATAACGGCATCATACTGGTTACAGTATGTCCACTGGCTGAAATCTGACTGCGGGCTGGGGTTAGCCACCCTCTGCCGGTAGAGCTTTCTGGAGTCGTCGGGAGGAGTGAGCCTGACCCGGATAAGAGAGCCATCGCTGGGGATGGCCATAGCATGGAAGTAATCAGCCTCTGAGCCAGTATATAGTCTTTCCCAGTCAAGCCGGATAACATCAGCTATCTTATTTTTGACTTCAACCTTAACATAGGGGATACGGCTAGCTTTCTTTTGCGCCGCCAGCAGTGTATCCGATAAGCTTCTCATTCTACTTTCCCCTCATAAAAGCAATCTACCAGAATAAATGCCCCAGAATTAAACCCAGAGCGCCAAACAGCAGCAGCCAGAGCAAGGAATGCCTTTTCTGGCTATCCCGGATAATATCAGTCCAGGGACGACCGCCTATTCTTAACCACAGGGCTTTATAGAACATGGATAACCAGTCCGGTTTCATCGCCGCTCCTTAAACCTCAAAATAGCTCTCTCGCCAAAGTATTCTATGATGACGGCGGACACTAAAGCGACAAGCAACTCTGGGACCTCAACCCCGGTCAGCACACAGATTCCATAGACCGTAAAGCCCCAGATAATGATAAACGGTCGGATGATGCTCTTTATAAATTCTGTCCACTCTTTCATCTTACCTAGGCTAAAGCGGCTAAGATATCAGGTAATGGCTTATCGGCTTTAAGGTAATGGTCAGCCAGGTGCTTGGCTGCCGCCAGTATCTGCTCCGGGCTGGCATCAACCCTCTGCCCGCGGTGACCTCTTGGTGATAGCGCCGTCACCGCCGCCGGCATCCTCTCCCAATCAACTGTCTTCTCAATATCAAGCTTCCCCCTCAAGGCTCTAAAGATGCTCTTTTTATGGTGGGGGAGCTTCCATGTTTCGGGAGCTTCAGGGTCGCCCACGATGGCAAATGCCTCCTTAGGCAGGCCGTCTTTGGTCTCAGGTGGCCTCTCTTTTACAGTCATATCTACCTCACCCCCTTAGATTTTTTATTATTTTTTATTTAGGTAACCCCATCCCCTATTTAATCTATAAAGAGCTGATGGGTTCTAATCCTCTGCTTTCTACCCAGCCGTTTAAGCCTGTCCCGAAAACTCCTCAGCCTTTCATTGCCCCAGATTCGGTACTCCCTGGAGGTCATTGTCCCCCCGATATTGACCCTATTGATGGCAAAGGCTGCCCACTCAATAGCGGCGCAGCCTCCGGCGCCAGTAGCTACCAAATCCTCATACTCAGCCGGAATAGTAGAACCATCAGCATCCAGGGTATGCAGAACCCCGTAATAGATATAGCAGTTAGCGCCATTGGGCTCATCGCCGCTTATTACGGTCAGGGTGTCCCCCCAGACGGAAAACCGCTGATACCGAGCCGGGGACTTATCCACCGGATATTCCACCGCCTGAACCATAACCCGGTCGGTCAGGCTCGATATATCAACCTGCCTCGAGCCTGCGGTGGTAGGCAGGGTAGCCTTAGCCGGTAGGGGCACCGGCTCCGATAGCTCTTTAACGGCACGGCTAACGTGTCGGGTGAGCTCATCATCTGACCACTGGTAGTTATTTAAGTCCTCATCCTTAAGGTCTCTCCTGACCAGAGTTATCATCTCGGATAGATTCATAGATTTACCCTCCTTGATGGAATTGATGTTTTGCCGCCAGGGGGTAGGCTCATGCCTCCCCCCATTGGTGCCGATTCTATTTTGACCACAAGGCGGTCGGAGCCAACCATAAGCTCACCGGCAACGATTCCAGCTAGCAAAGCGGCGACGGCCTCAGTGCCTAGCCCGCTATCAGCTGACAGGAGAGCCTTAATTATGAAAGATGTGTCTATGCCTGAGCCTGAGTCAGTTCCGGTTAATAGAGCTTCCAGGGATAGGACTACGTCCGACCCCAAGCCAACATCACTGGAGGTAAATATTAACCCGCCAGCATCCAGCCCGAGTGCAGTTTCGGCACCAGCCAGCAGCCTGGCTAGCAGGGTTTCCGCCCCTGCTCCCTGCTCCACAGCCGCCAAGAGCCTAGAGCCAAGAGCCTCAGAACCCATTCCAACCTCGGGCAGAACATAGGCTCGGCTTAACAAAGTTTCAGACCCAGAACCACTATCAGAAGATGTTTTCTCAACTGGGGCAGTATAAGTAATTACCAGCTTGGGCTGGTAGCCTGTGCCCTGGTCTGCGGAATAGGCAACGGCTATATTTGAACCTGTAGGCGTGGATTCGTCTATATCCCCTCTTGCCCTTGTGCAAAATAATGTGGTGCCTGTCTTGTTTATCCAGCCTCGCCCGGTGGCATTAAGGGTTATATCGTTATAGTGGTCAGCGAAGCCAGCACTGACATCAATATAGTTACCACCCAGAGTGGTATAGGGTTCGTTATCGCCATAGTCGTTTGCTACTAGAGGACTGTCTTGAACCCCCTGCACAACACCTATGTCTGGATGCCCGGCATCTGTTTCTGTTGGGGCTGATTTACCATAAAGGGAAAAGGTAGCGGCCGATATTACCGCACCAGCCCCTAAAGGCGAGGTATCAAAGTAGGTATATGACCTGCGCACGGCATAATTTGGGGCGGCATATTGGTTTATATGATAAAGGCGGATATTGCCTGTGTCTGGGGTATCACCACTAGGAGCATCATGGCAGGTGGTGTAATTGGTGTTATCATAACTGGTATAGCCATCACCAGTAGCTGAATATACGGTGAGGGAATCGTCAATTTCTACTGGGTAAGCTGCATTGGCAAAGCTACTTGCTGGCACTCTCTTTTCATCGCCAACTACTGTGAACGGCAAAGATTTATCGCTGGCATCTATGGCATAATAACCACAAGGTCTTAGTTCGCCTCGCCAATTTGACCTGATAACTACACCACCTTGAGGGTCAGCATCAAAGATATACTTCTCCAGGATTGCCCCCTCAGTGAGCCTTAGTCGCCTCTTGCAGATACCATAGTCCCATTCAAGAACGTTGTTGTGGTAATTCTCATTATCGGGGTCAACCCCAAGCAAAGTAGCCTCACTACAGGACTGCTCTACTCCGTTGAGGAATAGTTGAGGATTCCAGGTTGCTTTATCTAGACTGATACTAACCCGAACTGCCATCCCCTCAACTACCGCCGAGAACAAGTTTGCTTTTGCGTAGTACTTGCCCTCCGCAGCTAACCAGCCGACCTCTATCTTACGCCCCGTATCCTCTACTCTGGGCAAGCCAGAAACGACTATAAATTGCTTGCCTGATTTTAGGTCTCGGTAGAACTTGGCACTGGGATGCTCTATGGTGTAGTCCTCGTGAAATTCCACGTAGTCCTTGTCTATTCCTTGACGAACTAAACCACGAAGCAACTCAGGGTCGGTAACTATTTTTTTAGGGTCAGTTACCTTTTGAGGTGCTGGCATAATCTGCTCCTAGCTTAAAGTGATACTAACTTCTAATGTCCAGGTGCCACTTGACTTGGTACCCAGAGACTCGACCTTTCTATTGAGGCACTTGCCGCTGGTAGACTGCTTGACCACCCACTCATTCCAGGCATAGTTGGCATCAGTGGAGCCAAAGCTCGCCTTAAAGGTGGCTTTCTGGGATGTGGATGTGGGGTAAGTAGCCTCCATACCCTTGTAGGTCTTGTTGGTAGCCGCCTGGAGGTCAGTCTGGGTAGCATCAGCGGCGGTCGAGGAATCACCGACACCAATCTGGGCAGCAGCATTGTCAAAGATGTGGTCGGCGCCAGAGACCACCCCGGTAATTAAATCCCACATCTCATCAATGCCGGCATTCAGCAGGCAGTTGCCTTCTCCCTCGATAACCTCATAAGGCTTAAAGAGCTGGTGAAACTCACCTTCTCGGCCCCGGTAGGACTCAATGTCCTGGTGATACTTGCTGAGCCGGTATTTGCACCACCAGTTGGCTTTTTCTTGGTTTTTCATTTTTCAACCTCCTCATTACTTAGGGGAGGGAGTTACCCCCCTCCCCTCCTTAGTTTTGGTCTGGCTCTGACCGACCTGGACAAAGACGGTAACGACCGTCTCATTAGGTGTAGGCGTACCTGTAGAGCCATTGGAGATAATCTCCGCCCCGACCTTTTCCCCGGCCTTCACCGGGTAAAGAGATGGGTCGAAGCTAGCGTAAGCGTGCTTCCCGCTGCCCACGGTGGTAGCTACCCCCGCAATCTCAACACCATCAATGGTTGGCTGGACGGTTAATTCGTTGCCCTCCGAGCCACCTGATTCGGTGTCAAGGGCAACCCCGACAATAGCCCCGTCAAAAGGCATAGTTACGGCATCGCCATCCACCGTGGGGAAGCCACCAATGGGCACGGTAACTGCGGTTGACTTGACCATAGCTGTGGCCTGGTCAATACCAAAGCGCAGGGCTAATATAGAACTTACTCCTTGAAATACCATAGTAGTTTCTCCTTTCTAGGTTAGTCCTTAACCCCGATTAAAGCGGCTGCCTTAACTGATGAGAATAGAGCCAGGGAAACATACCACTTAATCCTGGTTCTTGAAGCGTCTTTGCTCTCCAGTGAACCGATATGCTCAGCCTGAAGGTGACCCGGGCTGGTCAGCCCGCAGAGGGCTCCCTCCCCCAACTGAAGGACATAGATGGTAGAGCAGGTGTCGCCGGTAGTCGCTGTCTCCAGGCTATCGGTAACGGCATGGGTATCCAGTATCCAGTCATTGACGCCAATTGGGACGCCATCCCACAACTGGATGAAGTTACCCCACTTATCCCGGTCGCTCTCCACCATTCCCCCGGCAGCCCTGACCAGGGCATTAATCTTCCGCCGGGAGCGGCGGCTCATCAGCAGTACATCCGGCTTACCACCCTTCACCGCATCAATAAGCTCATCCAGCTTATCCAGGGTAAGAGTAGCCCCGGTAGCCCCCATAGCTATTACCTGATCGCTGGCGGCAGTGGTAGTATCAATAAGCTTCCTCAGACCTTCAAACTGGTTAGGGTCAGCGGCTGAGTCCCCGTAGATGAAGGTCTCTTCGAACTTCATCTTGAGTGCCTTAGCCTTAAGCTC
>CAZCLE010000040.1:0-8843 GCA_964499445.1 uncultured Dehalococcoidales bacterium | reverse complement strand
AGCTCGCTGGCCACCCTCTGGTAGAATCATACCGACTGGCTGGCTACGGAGAGGGGGGCGCCGGGGTTACTATAGTACAGCTAGCCCGCAAGTAGTGTAGCCCACAAGTAGTGTTTGGCTCAACAGGTTGAAAGGGTAATGGTTTTTAGCTATAATATCTATACTTATGGTGGGTGTCGCCTAGTGGTTTAAGGCGCCAGGTTGTGGCCCTGGAGAACGAGGGTTCGAATCCCTCCACTCACCCCACCCTTTTTGCGCCTATAGCTCAGCGGACAGAGCATCGGTCTTCGGAACCGAGGGTCGTGGGTTCGAATCCTTCTAGGCGCGTGCCTGCTCCCAAACTCCAAATGGATAACTATCCAGGCGCACCAATGAAATCTCGTGGGCGGAGTTTAGTAAAATGGAGAGGTCTTCTCATGTTAGGCATCCGGATTCTTATCATTGTTATTAGCGTCTTTGTCGTGTTTGTCGCCCTCTTCTATCTTTTTCAGTCCCATTATATTTACTATCCCGACCGCACTCTTTCAGCGGACCCTGGCAGGATTGGGCTGCAGTTCGAGAGCGTCTATTTTGAAACTGCGGACGGAGTGAGACTCTCCGGTTGGTTCATTCCCGGCGACAGCGCTAGAGGTGTGATTCTATTTTGTCATGGTAACGCAGGCAACATATCGCACCGGTTGGAGTCCATTCAAATATTTCATCAACTTGAACTAGATGTTTTTATCTTCGACTACCGGGGTTATGGCCAGAGCGAGGGAAAGCCCACCGAGCCGGGCACATATGACGATGCCGAGGCGGCGTGGCGATATCTAACTGAGGAACGTCAACTGGCTCCAACCGAGATAATTGTTTTCGGTCGGTCGCTCGGGGGAGCCATTGTCTCGTGGCTTGCCCAGAGCCACACACCGGGGGCGCTTATCGTCGAGTCAACATTCACCTCTCTTGGTGATATTGCTGCCACATTATATTCCTACCTTCCGGTTCGCCTGCTGTTGCGGTTTGAATACCATACGGCAGAGCACCTTAGTAGAGTAAACTGCCCGGTTCTGATTGTCCACAGCCGCGATGATGAAATAATGCCCTTTAGCCACGGGCGGCGACTATTTGAGGTGGCGAGGGAGCCGAAGAAATTCCTTGAAATCACCGGCACCCACAATGAGGGATTCATCACCTCAGGCAAGCGTTATGAAGAAGGCTTGAATGCATTTATCTCCGGGGAGTTTGAACCCTGAAACTTGAGCTGCAGAAAAAGGGGGTTGGCAAAGGTTGCAAACCGGAGTCCACAGGTTGATAATGGGGCTGTTATGACTGAGGTCTATTTCTTCACTGAGGTAGAGAAACTCCTAAGTGCTCTCGACATCCTTGGTATCGAGGACTTTAGAGGGGCGAGGGTTCCAATAAAGCTTCATATGGGGGAGCCAGGTAACCGGTACTACATTTCCCCCTCCATGGTAAAGTTGACAGCATACAGGCTCAAGGATATAGGAGCGGAACCGTTTTTGTTTGACACCACTGTGGCTTACCCCGGTCTTAGGGCGTTGACAATATCTCTGTCCAATCGCTTAAACTGGGCAAGCCATTCCAGCCTTTCCTGCTTTAAATCCTCCGATATCTGCTGTATCTGCTCTTCAGGGTAGTAATTGCTCAGGTCAAACCGCTTCAGCGCTACGCCGGGAATTTGAATAGGCACCTCATAGCCCCAGAACTCGTCCTTCTCCCATACAATCTTATCACGGGCTATCATTTCTATTATCTTCACCGAGTCCCGAACCGTTATCTTTTGCCCTCTATCTATTCCGCCTACCTTTCCCGTGTTCAGAATGAAGCACTGGATGCCAGGATTATTCCTCAGGATGCTGAGAAAGATATTTCCCTCATCCTCTTCTGAACCCACGATGAAGGGATTGGTGCCAACGACTCTCCGCGGTTTACCTGCCTCTGCCGGGTCACCGGCCGAGGTCTCCACCGACTCGCCCAGCATAAAGGCAGCCGCTCCCCATTCTGGAGTAAGGCGCACTACCGGGGGCAGGATATCCTGACGCCGGGTAATAAAGCAGACGAAGTCAGTCTTTCCCAGGTCAATCTCGCTGTCGGTAAAGGCGATATCATGTCTTTTTACCATTGCCCGACCGTTGGAGGTTAGTGTGGTATCAAAGAAATCCACCTTGCCTGTTTCCGGGTCAACGGCGACATTCTCCAGTATAGACCGAGGGCTTATCGCCGCGGCATAGAGAAGAGGTTGCATGCCGGGTTCCAGACCGTCCGTCTTCAGATAGAAGGACTCCTCAGTGCCTATGGCACTGCCATCAGACCTCAGTATTACCACATCATCCTGGCGAATCACCACCCTCTCTGGGGGACGCAACCAGTGAGAATGGCAGGATAATGATGTCTTTCCGGTGCCACTGAGACCAAAGAGGATAACGCCAAAGTCTCTCAATTGTCCGTCTCTGAGCACCCGTATAATCTTGCTGGCGGCGTGGAGTCCAAGATTGCCCCTTTTCTTAGCCCAGTACATTATCTGGCGAAGCATTGCCTTTTTAACCTCACCCTTGTAGTCGCTGCCCATAATCAGCGTCAGACCCGACTCGGGAAAGACGAGGGTCTTCTTTTCCGGCCACTCGGGGATATCAATGGCGGTGAAGTCAGGCTCGCCACCCTCTGAGGGGAATAGGGTATTACCCCACATTAATGGTAACCGGGGATAGTCGGCAGTAACATACAGGCGGCAGTTTGTCTTGAAGTCCGGATTATGACACATTACCCGGTCGAGCCGTATCATTTCTTTGCCCCTTAAATAATTCAAAACCTCGTGCACCAGTTGGCTGTCTTCCTCGTCAAGCTCACCCATCACCACCTCGGTGAACTTGGCAATCCGATTCCGCACCGCGGTAATCACCGAAAGATTACCAAACTCGGTGATAACTCCTCCCTGCTCCAGAGACCACTCTCTGAGTTTCTCCTCGGAGGGATTATCAATTATCCTTTTGGGCTGAAACTCCCGGGCAAGAATGTCTTGCATGTTACCTCTCCCCAAATTGGTCTAGTTCCTAATTGTAGCATATAATAGACCATAGTTTGTATTCGGCTCTGGTTATCAATTAATATATTAAGCTGATAGGCTTATGATTTGCCAATGCCAGCCAGAGGATATAGATAGGATATATTTTATCGTCAACGAGGCGGCTAAAGCCTATGAAGGCGTTATCCCGGCTGACTGCTATCATCAGCCCTATATGCCCAGGGAGGAACTGGAGCGGGAAATGAAGCGCATGGCCTTCTTTGGCTGGGAGGTAAACGGAGAGCTTATCGGGGTAATGGGGTTTGAGCCGATTAAGGATGTAACCCTCATCCGCCATGCTTATATATTACCCCGGTGGCAGAGGCAGGGAATAGGCAGTAAAATGTTAAATTACCTCAGGGGTCTGGTTACTACCTCCCGCCTGCTGGTGGGGACATGGGCGGATGCCCACTGGGCGATTGACTTCTATCAAAAGCATGGCTTTAATCTATTGCCGAGTAAGGATGAGCTACTAAAAACCTACTGGGACATCCCCCAGCGACAGATTGAAACCTCGGTGGTTTTAGGTGTAGAATTAGGCAGGACATAAAGGAGTAGACATGGGTAGTAAATGGTTTAACAGGTTAATTCAGGTTACGGTGGTTGCTCTCGCCATGGCGGCGGTATGCCAGGAACTGGAAAAGCCCAAGGAAGAAAGGAAGTGGTATGGGAAGGTAGCCGGTATTGTACCCTATGATTTTCGGATGCCTACCATTGAGAGGTTCCTGGAAGCTTACTGGAATCCCTACGAGAGGCGGGTGTTTACCCCTGAGGTATTCGGTGTTGGCTGGGCAATCAACTTCTACACTCTACTGGAAAATCTGGGGGTTGTTAAGTCCGGTGTCTCCGAGGAAGACTTCCTCATGCCGACTCAAGCCATCAAAGACCTGTTGAGAGAGCCTCCAACGGCAGAGTGAAACCTCGGTGGGGGTGGGATTAAAGAAGGTGGAGTGAAAGCTATGGCTTGGCTACTAACTATTTGCCCCCCACACCCCATCCCCGCTAATTTCCACCAGCTTTACTGGCAGGAGTTTATTTGTCAAGTCTTCACTGCTTCTGGTATACACCTTTATGTAGTTGGGCGTGTATCCTGACCAGATACCATCGGACTGCTTCTCCCATAATACCGGCATAACTTTACCTGAGAACTTTAGGCGGAAGGTTTGGGCGCTTTCTTGGGCTAGAGCCAGCATCTTCTGGCTTCGCTGCTTTTTAACCTGAGACGCTACCGGCTGGGGGAGCTGGGTGGCTTCAGTTCCCCGGCGGGGCGAGTAGGGGAAGACATGAATCCGGGCGAATCCGAGTCGCTGGCAGAAATCGTAACTTTCCTCAAACTCGGCTGAGGTCTCACCGGGGAAGCCAACCATAATATCGGTGGTGATAGCCGCCTCCGGCACCAGCGCCCGAATTAAAGATACCGACTGCTGATAATCACTGGCTGAATAGCGCCGTTTCATCCTGCCGAGCATCCCATTACTGCCGCTCTGGAGGGAGAGGTGGAAGTGGGGGCATAGCCTCCTGTCACGCCATAGCTCGATAAGCTCGGGGGAGATTTCCTGGGGCTGGAGAGACGAAAGCCTTAGTCTGGTTACACCAGTCTCAGCCAGGATATGCTCCAGCAATTGCTTCAGTTTAACCCCATTATAGTTATAGGCGCCAATCTTGACCCCGGTTAATACCACCTCTTTATAGCCTTGAGCCAGCCGGTGTCTGACCTCAGCCACTACTTGTTCGGCAGGCAGGCTTTTCTCCCCGCCCCGCACCAGGGGCACGATGCAGTAGGAACAAAAATTGCGGCAACCATCCTGAACCTTGATGAAGGTGCGGGTTCGGAAGCCATCATAAGGGTGACCGGTTGAATCTCCCTGAATGTGGGCGGGATTACCCAGACGACCCGACTCCCTCAGCAGTCGCAGTAGATGCGGTTTTTCCTCGTTGCCCACGACAAGGTCGACACCTTCAATCTGAGCCAGCTCGTAGCGGGCTCGTTCCGCATAGCAGCCGGTAGCCACTACCAGAGCGCCAGGATTTCGGCGGTGCGCCAGCCGGAGTTGGTGACGAGATTTGCTGTCGGCGATATGGGTAACCGTGCAGGTATTCAGTATATAAACATCAGCCCCGTCAGTCGGAGCTACCAGCCTGTATCCTGCCTCAGCAAATTGTCGGGCTAAAAGCTCGGTCTCGGCTTGATTGAGCTTACAGCCTAAACTATCCAGGGCAATCTTCATTGTTTCCGACCTTTTACCCGTCTTAATCAACCCCTTCTACATGGGCATTATAGCTTTCATATTCTCAGCCGGTCAAATTGAAGAGCCCATGCGTGCTTGACAGCGGCCTAGGGCGATACAGTATAATACTTGGTTGGAAATGGTGGTTGCGGTGTGGACGCCGCAGATAGCCATTAAAAAAACACAGGAGGGTGATTGGTAAATGGTCTACGGAAAACAGATGGTGCATTTGACGGATTGCTTTAAGGATGAACAGTGCAGGAAGGAATGGCAGTTCTGGAGTCGGGATGAAACCGATGACGAAGCAATAATAAGGAGGGTGGTCAGGGACTCGTGGGAATACCAGATTAAATATCGGGCTTGTGCTCAGACCTGCTTATATCCCTTAGTCCTTCATCTTGCTCTGGGGACTAGGGAATCCGTGCTAGCCGCGACCTCTGCCTGTGGAGGCTTTGGTGGTAACGAGATTTGCGGCGCCGTGGTGGGAGCAGTCATGGCTATCAGCCTGGAGTTCGGGCGAGCCGACTTTAGAGAAGAAGGCGGACCTCGCTCTAAAGGGCACAGCGGTTTTACCCTGGCAGAGGCACGGTCAAGTGAACTCAGGACACGGTTTATGGAACGTACCGGTGGTCTACTTCGCTGTGGTGACCTGTGTGATGCGCACTATGGCAAGCGGCTGGCTCCGGTTGACCGTGTGGACCCCATGCAGGTGGGGCGAATTATATCGGGCGAAGTCTTCTCAATGTGGTCTATCTACGCTTGTGAGCTAGTTTCCCTGGCGGCGGAGATAGCCTGTGAGATAATATTACGGGGGAGAAGACAAAGGGGGATTGTTACCCCGCTGGTTGGTTTCCCCTGGTATAGCAGAGTTTGGGAATCACAACAGCTAGCGGAGTTAGTCAACCCAACAAATATTCCTAAAATGGTTAAACCAGAGAAGTAGTTGAACACCACTTCATCGTTATCTGGTTACTTTGATTCGTTTGAAAAAAGAGAGGAGTAGTTCAGTATGGCTGAAGAGAAGACAACCTTAATGGAAATGGCGATAATGGACGGGGTGCGCAAAGGTATGATTGAGCGCACCGATATTGGCATACATTGCCGGACGATAATTTCGGATTATGATGCCCCCGGCCCCACCCTCTGGATAGAAAAGACGGTTAGAGAATGGGCTGATGTTCTGGAGGGATTGGTTGATAAAGACTATCTGAAGTGGAAGACCTATCTTCTGCAGATAGTGCCCACGGAGAAGGGCACGAAGTACATCGCTGATAACCAGGCAGAGCTGGATAACCTTCCCAAGGTTGACGAGTCGACCAGTGCTGCTGTGCGGGAGTGGTTTAAACAGCAAAAGAAAAAAATGGCTCTCTAGGGCTGAGACAGGATAGTAGTCTCAGATTTTGGTGAGGATGTCAACAACAAATAATAGGGTTGTGGTCACTGGGATAGGTATTCTATGTCCGCTTGGGCTGAATGCCATCACTACTTGGGACGGTCTTATTGCCGGTAAGTCCGGTATTGACTATATTACCCTATTTGACCCTGCGCCCTTTGATACCAAGTTTGCTGGTGAGGTAAAGGGATTTGAGCCCACCGATTATATCAGCCGCAAGGATGCCCGCCGTATAGACCGCTATGGTCAACTAGCTATGGCGGCTAGTTTGCAGGCGGTGGAGCAAGCCGGAATAAAGATTAATTCCAGTAATCATAATAATATCGGTGTCATAATTGGCAGCGGGTCTGGGGGTATAATTACCCTATCTGAACAACTAAGAATACTGGCGGAAAAGGGACCGGGTAGGGTAAGTCCCTTCCTGGCACCAATGATGGCGGCTGATATGGCTTCAGCCCAGGTATCAATCTTGCTCGGGGCTAAAGGACCAAACTTCTGCATTACTTCATCCTGCTCCAGTAGCGCAGATGCTCTTGGGGTTGCTTCCGAGATTATAAGGCGTGGTGATGCTCAGGTAATGATTGCCGGTGGCAGCGAGGCAGTGATAACCCCGATAGGTGTTGCCGCTTTCAATTCCTGTAAAGCCCTCTCTACACGGAATAGCCAGCCACAACTAGCTTCACGACCCTTTGATGCTGAGCGCGATGGCTTTGTCCTCGGTGAGGGCGCTGCCATACTCATTCTGGAGAACCTCTCTTTTGCCCAAAGGCGTGGGGCTCAAATCCTGGCTGAAATCATAGGCTACGGAGTTAGTGCTGATGCCTACCATGCTAGCCAGCCAGATGAGGGAGGAGAAGGTGCCGTTAGGGCGATACAAATGGCGCTTAATAAGGCCGGACTTGGCGTTACCGAGGTTGATTATATTAATGCTCATGGCACATCTACGTCCTTAAACGACAAGGCAGAGACGGCGGCGATAAAGTCCGCATTCGGTGACCATGCCTATCGTATTCCGGTAAGCTCCACTAAATCAATGATGGGTCACCTTCTGGGAGGTGCCGGTGCTGTTGAGGCAGCGATATGTGTTATGGTTATCCAGCACGGGCTCATACCACCCACTATAAACCTTACTCACCCTGACCCTGAGTGTGATTTGGATTATGTGCCTAATGTCGCCCGCCGAGCCAAGGTTGCCACTGCCCTGTCTACTTCCTTGGGCTTTGGTGGGCACAATTCAGTCTTAGTCTTCCGGCAATATGGTGAGGCGTAAGCTTGAGCCGTAGTCGTTGGAATCTTCTACCTCCTGTTCCCGACAAACTTTTGGTTAACAATACCTCTGGCTTTTCTCCGCTAATAGTTCAGCTCCTGTATAATCGTGGCCTCACCGAACCATCCCAGTTAGAAGCGTTCATCGCCGCTGATAGACGTATGGCGGGTAATCCCTTCCTGCTGCCTGATATGCAGCGGGCGGTAACCAGGATTTACCAGTCGTTGCTTTCCGGGGAAAACATTGCTGTCTACGGAGACTTTGATGTTGATGGCATCACCGCCACCGCCGTACTTGTCTGGGGTCTGACCGCTCTTGGCGGTAAGGTTACCCCTTATATCCCTGACCGCCTGACGGAAGGCCATGGACTTAGAACCGCCGCTTTAGAGAATCTTTACCATCAGGGCATTAGCCTGGTTATCACTGTTGACTGCGGGATTACGGCGGTAACCCAGGTTAAGCGGGCGAGAAGACTGGGGCTGGATATAATTATCACCGACCATCATATCCCTCTGGCCGAAATTCCTCCTGCCCTGGCTATTGTCGACCCCAAGCTGCCTGATTCGGCTTATCCTTTCTCCGAATTAGCTGGTGTCGGCGTAGCTTTCAAGCTCCTTCAGGCTCTGTTCCAGGGTATGGGCAAAGAGCCGCAACTGGATGAACTGCTGGATTTGGTAGCTCTGGGAACTGTAGCCGATATGATGCCGCTGCAGGGAGAAAACCGATATCTGGTCAAGCAGGGGCTGGGGCTAATTAACTCGGCTCCCCGTCTTGGCGTCAGGGAACTGATAACCCGGGCGGGATTAGACATTGGCAGCCTTGACTCAGAAAGAATCTCCTGGGTCATAGCCCCTCGCTTAAATGCTGCTGGCAGGCTGGAACATGCCATGACCA
>CAZCLE010000039.1:0-9101 GCA_964499445.1 uncultured Dehalococcoidales bacterium | reverse complement strand
AATGGCATCTGGGTAGCTGAACTGGGCTATATCATCCGACTGGGCAACGCCAGAGCCATATTCCTATCCGCCGATGAGTCAGCTAACGTGGTGGGTAACACCGCTCATATACTGCTGGAAATAGATGAGTCACAGGATGTTAGCAAGGAGAAGTATACCAAAGAGTTCAAGCCGATGGGAGCGACAGCCAATGTTACTACGGTTCATTATGGCACTACCTGGGACGATTCCACCCTGCTGGAAGAGGTGAAGCAGACCAACCTCGAGCTGGAGAGAAGGGACGGTATCAAACGCCACTTTAGATACGATTGGCAGGAGGTGGCTAGGTATAACCCCGATTATCTAGCCTATGTTGAGGCGGAGAGGGAGCGCCTGGGGGAGAATCACCCTCTCTTCCTTACCCAGTATAGGCTTTTACCTATCCATGGTGGCGGTGGTTACTTGAGCCATCAGCAGAGGGCTCAGCTAAACGGGGAGCACGCCAGAAAGCATCAACCGGCTCGTAGCCGGGTCTATGTCGCCGGTATTGACCTGGCTGGCGAGGCTGAAGCAGAGGACGGGGCTCTGTTGAGGACCCTCAAGCCGCGCCAGGATTCTACCGTAATTACCATTGGCGAGCTAGACTTTGCTACCAGTAATGATATTCAGAAGCAGCCCAAAATATATATCGTTGAGCATTACTGGTGGACGGGCAGGAAGCACGCTGAGCTCTATCCCCAGCTAGTTGATATTCTCAAGAATGTCTGGCACTGTCGTAAGGTAGTGGTTGATGCTACCGGGGTGGGTCAGCCGGTGAGCTCATTCCTTCGGGCAGCGTTAAGCTCCAGAGTTTCCCCCTTCACCTTTACTGCTCGGTCAAAATCGGGGTTAGGCTTTAACCTGTTGGCGGCGGTTAATTCAGGCAGGCTGAAGATGTATGCCGGGGATGGTTCAGCCGAGTATCAGGAGTTCTGGTTGGAGATGGAGAAGGCAAAGAGCCAATATCGTCCCAGCCAGACCATGAATTTCTATGTTGACCCGGCACAGGGACACGATGACTTCCTGATGAGCTTAGCCCTGCTGGTCGAAGCCGCTAGCCAGTACTCGCCACGGGGGGCTAGAGGGGCTTAACCGGGATAGCGCCTCTCTCTTATAACAACGCAAGTATCACATAGGAGCAAGTAAATGATTGTTAAATGCGATATAGGGGCGTCGCCTACCCACAATACACCTTCTCAATGTAGATTATATTACTAACGTAAGGAGTGTCAATATATATATGTATGAGGAGAGGACTTGACAAGCTGTGTATGTAGGTGTATACACCAGTATATATAATGTAGTATATTATGGTATATAATGGTAATAGATGGTAGTGTAAAGTAGTAAGAGGTAGTAAGAGGTAGTAAGAGATGCAGGTAAGAGGGTTTTGAAGGTAAAACCTATAAAGAATGAGGATAAAAAAATGGCAACCAAAGTTCATATGCAGAAGATTAATTTCAACTTCGATTGTAGAAAAGCCACTCAAGCACTTAATTATTTTGCTATAAAAGCAGGTGGCACAATTAATAGAATGAAAGCAATCAAGTTAGTATATCTTGCTGACCGTTATCATTTAAGGAAATACTGTCGTCTTATAACTAATGATATTTATTTCGCTATGGATAATGGGCCAGTAGCCTCTGGTGTAAAAGATATTGCAGAACAAAGCAAGTACATAGGTAGGAATGAACGCAATTATGCCTTCGATTATATCGATGCTGCCCCACGGTATAGTATGAAATCTAAGAAACATATCGATAATGATGTATTTTCTGTTTCTGACATTGAAGCCTTGGAATATTCGTGGAATAAATTCGGGCACCTTGACAGAGAGACAATTGTAAAGCTCACTCATAAGTACCCTGATTGGTATAAACATAAACTATCACTAGAACAGAATTCTAGAATCCAAATGGATTTAAGTGACTTTTTTGATGACCCAAACTCTGGTGTTGATAAATGTTTCGAGTTGACAGATGAAGACAGAGACGTTAGGCGGGAGAAACTTGAAGAGATGCTTTACCTTGAGTCCATTTGGAGATAATGTTTGCCCAGTGCATACGATATAATTAAGTCTACTATACAAGCTGGTTCTGTTTATTACTATTACGAGAAGGCTCTCAAATCACCAAAGCAGCATAATTTCATCGTAATAAATATCAACCCATCAAAAGATACAGTCATACTCCTTGTTTGTTCCTCAACTCAAATCGATAATACTCGAAGGCTTAGAAAGCACTGCCCGAGTGAAACGCTAGTTGAAATTACTCCTAATCAATATCCATGGTTTAGCAAAAGGTCAATAATAGATTGCAACTATGTATTTGGAAAAAGTATAGATGAGATTGGAGATATGCATTTCCGGAAAAAACTACAGACAAAACCAGTAATGGGTTTGAGATTGGTTAAGAAATTGAGACAAGGGGTAATGATTAGTAATCAAATTTCTAATCAAATTAAAGCATTACTACAAACCGATTAATTATTTCAACACCAACCGTAAACCAAGTGAGGTGTTTAAGAGGGGCGCTAGCCCCGCTCCTTTACAAACAAGTTCCCCTCTCCTTTTTGGGGAGAGGGGAATCGGAGAGTGGGAGGAGATTACCACATATCTTAATAAAAAGATGAAGAATAGGCGGTTCTCCTGCCCAGCCAAAAGCCCAAGAGACCAATCAACAACGCTCCTACCCCTATCACTAGAAATAGCAGCCAGCCTTTCAACTCCGGCCATTGAAAGCCGATGTAAAATGAGCCGGGGGTTGACCACTGGCTCTCATTGGAGGCACCATCTATGGCTTTTACCTGCCAGTAGTAAGGGGCTTCCTTTTTGGTTGATTCTAGCTTTTCCTCTTTAGTGATGGTGTATTCCGAAATGGTCAGCCCCTCCTTCTTCAGCACTGTAAAAGCGAAATCCTTATCAGTAGCAATCTGTAAGGTATAGGTTACCCCGCTGGGGTCGTCAACATCATCCCAGTCAAAGTATGCCTCCGCCTTGGTTTTAATGCTGTCTTCGGGTAATAATGGTTGCGGTGTTGGTGGTGCGGTTGATTCCATAGTAAAGGTAAGTTGCTGGACGTTGGCGCCGTCACTGGCGGTTATAGTGTGGTCTCCATGCAGACTGGCTGGGATGTCAAAGATGGTGGAAAAGGCACCATCAGCATCAGTCGTAGCTGTAGCTATCTGGGTCTCATCATACTTAATGGTAACGGTTCCGCTGGCAATAAACCCGGTGCCGCTAACGGTAAGCTCGGTGCTGACATTGCCCGTGGTCGAGCTGAGGCTGGTACCGGCGGTGATGGTGAATTCGACACTATGTTTATTGGTGCCATCGCTGGCTTTTACTGTGTAGGTGTCTCTGACCTTGACGGGCACAATGAAGATGCCGCTGAAGCTGCCGACGTCATTGGTCTCAATGGAGGCTGGGGTGGTATCAATCTTGGAACCGGCAAAGTAAATAGTTATATCCTCGTCATCTTCAAAGCCGGTGCCGCTGACGGTTACCTCGGTTCCGGCGGCTTCTGAGATAGGGCTGAGGCTTATTTCAGAATCAACGGTAAACTCAGCCTCAGCTTCGAGATTGGAATCATCACCGGTAACGGTTATGGTGTGGTCTCCGGCGGTGCTCTCCGGGATGGCAAAGCTGTAACTACACTCACCTCTAGGGTCAGCCGTTTCAGTGCCTAATTCTACTTGAGTACCATTGTAGTAGTAGAAGGTTACCAGCCCACCAGCATAAAAACCGATGCCGTCAATGGTTACCTCGGTGCCGACAGGACCATCGTTGGGGTATATATCTATCTCGGGACTGATTACCGTGAAGTAAGCCGAGGCAAGCACTGTACCGGTGTCGTCATCAACAGCTCGAACCAGATGGGAGCCCACAGATGCGGTGGTAGGCACGGTGAAGGTTGTAGAAAAGGTGGTGGTAGTAAGGGTAATCCATTGTCTCGGGCTATAAGTGGAGTCTATTCGGAAGTCTATCCGGACGGAGGTGCCAGAGGTGAATCCCGACCCGGTAATGGTAACTGTGCTGCCGGCTCGCTCTGAGGTTGGACTCAGAGTGATAGCTGCTGCCGCCGCCGGCGATGCCGGTATAACCAATACCAGCAGTGAGATTATAATGGCCACTGCCAGGGTCCGGAAGATTTTATTGTATTTCATTTAGTAACCCACCCCCCTTTATTGTCGGTAGAAGGCAGTTCTCCTGCCCAGCCAGAAGGCTAAGGCGGCGGCTGCCAGTATGCCCAGCACTATCAGGGTGTATTTTGCCCAGTTAGGAAAGCCGGAGACAGAGACAACATAGAGTGACCACGGGGTTGACCACTGGCTCTCATTGGAGGCACCGTCGGTGGCTTTTACCCGCCAGTAATAGGGGGTTTCCCTTACGGTGGGCTGTAGCTCCTCCACCCCGGTGGTGTTGTAGTCAGAATGGGTCAGCTCTTTCTTCTCCAGCACTATAGAATTGGAAGTGAAATCCTTATTGGTAGCAATCTGTAAGGTATAGGTTACCCCGCTGGGGTCGTCAACATCATCCCAGTCAAAGTATGCCTCCGCCTCAGTTTTACTGGCATCTTCGGGTAATAGCAACTCTGGTGTTGATGGCGGTGTTGACTCCATAGAGAAGAGGTGTTTTATCGTGTTGTCGCCATCAGTGATGGTTATGGTGTGAGTCCCACCGATGCTGGCGGGGGCTTCAAAATTAAGCGAAAAGCCACCACTGGCATTAGCCGTAGCCGTAGCTATCAGCATATCATCGTATTTAATGGTAACGGTTCCGCTGGCTTTAAACCCAACGCCGCTAACGGTAAGCGTGGTGCCGACATTGCCCATAGTCGGGCTGAGGTTAGCTCCAGCGGCTATGGTGAACTCTGCCTTATCTTTGTTGCCATCCCTATCCTCTACCTCTACATCGTAGGTGCCGGCTTCCATTACGGGCACATCAAAGCTAACTTCCAGGCTGCCGTATCTGTCCGTCTTAGATGTTGTTACCCTATCGTCGTTAAAGTAGATGGTGACCCGGCTCTGGTTACCAAAACCGGTGCCGGTGACTATTACCTCATCTCCGATAGACCCTGAGACCGGCTCAATAGTAACGGAGGGAATAACTCTAAAATTGGCGTCAGCCCAATTATCCCAGGCATCTTGGGCCATAACCCGGTGATTACCGGCAGTGCTCTCAGGGATGGCAAAGCTGTAACTACACTCACCTCTAGGGTCAGCCGTTTCAGTGCCTAATTCTACTTGAGTACCATTGTAGTAGTAGAAGGTTACCAGCCCACCAGCATAAAAACCGATGCCGTCAATGGTTACCTCGGTGCCGACAGGACCATCGTTGGGGGATAGCTCAACTTCGGCGCTTAGGATGGTAAAAGATGCGACTGCTTCAAAGCCGCCTATAGTTCTAACCATAGCCTGAACTGTTCCGGGCATGGCATCCTCAGGGACAAGAAAATAGGTGGTAAAACGCCCGGTGTCAGATACAAGTAGCGGGCTGTTATCAATTTCTACGCTATTGAAAAAGATACTGACCTCGGTGTTTTTAAAGGATTCAAAATTGGCGGCGGTTATCGTAACGTTGGTTCCTATTGAGCCGGAGGTAGGGGACAGGGTGATTGCCGGCTGGGCCAGAGCTGGTGTGGCTGGTATGGTAATTGCCAGCAGAGATAAGATAACAGCTACACCTATGAAGCGGAGAAATCTGCTATGTTTTATCACCAGCCTGTCTCTTTACCCTCCTTTTATGTTATCAGTCTTTTTTTGGCACCACGTTTGGGGTTGTAGGTTCCAGCGAAATTGTCAAGAACATCCTTATTAATTAACCAGGTATTATGAATCTTTATTGCCGGTAAATCCCCCTGCCGGCACAGACGTTTTGCCGTCTCAGGATGAACTTTAAGCCGTCGGCCGGCCTCAATCACATTAACATAGTTGTCTAAAAATACCATAAGTTCTATAGGCAAATATTACTTTGTCAAAGTAATAATAACACAAATAATCATCTTTGTCAACCCCCCAGGGGAGATGGTTCAGTAACCTATCCCCCCTGACCCCCTTCCCTTAATAAAAGATTGTTAACAACCCCTCACCCTTTATCCCTCTCCTTCAAAGTAGCGGATGTAAAAGAGAGTCAAAGGGAAGCGAAGCCTCCCTTATATAATTGATTCCCCTTCCCCTTATCAAGGGGAAGGGGATAAAGGGGATAGGGTTACCTAATAAAAATCTAAGGGGGTGAGGTCAATAAACAATCTTAGGGGGGGGCGACAAAACCCGGTTGACTGGATTAGAACATATGTGCTAATGTAGCCATTGTTAGTTATGTTAGGGAATGCGAGAGATGGATTTGGAGTCGGCGAATAGTATTGAGCTAGATTTACCACCGGAGTATTGCCATTATCGAGATGAAGGTTGCGAGTTGGCTGATTCCTGTCTTAACTGCCCCTTGTCAGAATGTATCTATGACCAGTTCGGAGGCAAGCAGCGGTGGCTAAAGAGACAGCGGGACAGGGAGATAGTCAGGCTGTTCAGCACTGAGGGTAAGGGAGTAAAGGAGCTGGCATTGATGTTTGGTCTCAGCCAGCGCACGGTGCAAAGAGCGTTAAAGAGGGCTAAAAATGAATGAAGATTTTGTTCCTACGCAGTTAACCCATCGTGATACGGACCGGCTCAGGAGGTATAAAGAACTCCTCGATTTTTATCACGGTCAGCACTGGGAGGGCTACGCCAGGCGGGGTGAGAAACGGCTGACCTTTAACTATGCCAAGGTATTTATAGATAAGGTTACCTCATATCTAATGTCGGGCATTAACTTTACTATTGAGGCTATCCAGGACTCAGACGAGGCTAGAGCCAGAGCCCGGAGAGCCGAAGCCGCCTTATACCAGGTGTATGAAGACAATAATCTTGAGCAGCTAGACCTTGATACCGAGATTGATTGTGCCATCCTCGGTGATGCCTGCTTTAAGGTTATCTGGGATGCGGAGACAAAAAGGGTCAGGGTTACCGCCCCGGATATACAAGGAATCTACGCCTGGTGGGTAGGTGATGATACCGCAAGGGTATGGAGGGTAGCTTCAAAGTATAACCTTACCCCGGATGAGGCAGAAATCCTATATAAAGTAAGACCTAAGGGCAAAACGGCCAACATTGTTGAGGTATGGACAGCTCGGGACTTTGAGCTCTGGCTGGATAATGCTCAGGTGGAAAAGAAGCCCAATCCCTACGGCTTTATTCCCTTTGTCGTCTATCCCAATTTGAGAGAGCCCAAGAAGTTCTGGGGCATATCTGATTTAACCCAGATTATGGAGCCGCAGCGAGAATTAAACCGGGCGATGAGCCAGCTTTCACGGATACTGGAGCTATCAGGCAATCCCATAGCTGTTCTGGAGAATGTGGAAGAATCGGAGGATATTGCGGTTAAGCCAGGGGCAGTGTGGAATATACCTGAGGATGCTAAAGCCTATCTACTTGACCTGTTGCAGGGTGGTGGCGTTGGGCTCCACATCAACTATATCGATTTGCTGTATAGAATCCTGCATGATGTATCAGAATCGCCCCGGGCTGCCTTTGGTGGCACCAGCCGGGACCTATCCGGGGTAGCCCTTGAGATTGAGCTTCAGCCGCTGCTGCAGAAGGTGAGGCGAAAAAGGATTATCAGGACCGCCGTCTATAAACAGAGAAATGAGCTCATTCTCAGTCTCCTGGAGAAGTATCAGAATGAGAGCTTTGGTGATAACCATTTGAGGGTAGTTTGGAGTCCGATACTACCCCGGGACTTATCCCGACTGATTGCTAATGAACAGATATTGGTTCAGAGCGGTATCCATTCCCGGAAACAGGCTATGGATGAGATTGGGGTCAAAGACCCGGAGATGGAATTTGATAGGTGGCTTGAGGAAAGGGAGACCATCCTCAGGATGAATAAAGAGCTTAACGCTAAAACCACCAGAGGTGGAGCGAGAGAGAGCGCAGTTGAACCTCAGGTAGAGGGCGTTAGCGAATAAAGTCATTGCGAGGGACAGGGTCCCGAAGCAATCTCCAGAAACATCCCACCAGAGATTGCCGCGCCTTAGGCTGGCAATGACAGAAAAAGGAGGACGAACATTGGCAGATGATGAACTAAACCCTGAAGGAGAAACCAACGGGGTAAACCAGACAGAAAACCAGAATCCGCCCAGTGGGGAGGGGTTAGGCGAGAGCCGGCTTGCTGAGCTTGAGGGCTTATTAGCCCAAAAAGACGAGGAGTTAACTAAAGCTAACGGCCGCATCGGTGAGCTTGAGCAGGAAGTGGCTGAGTCAGAGGAGAAGCTAACTACTATCTCCGATTCTCTGGCTGAGGCGGCAGCCAGCTACCGAGTCTTAGTGGTTGAGTCTCACCCCGAGGTGCTTGAGGAGCTCATCACCGGGGATAGCGTTGAGTCTATCAATGAGTCCCTGAGGGAGGCTCAAACCCTGGTTAGTAGGGTGAGGCAGGGATTGGAGACAGAGATTACATTGGCTAGGGTTCCCGCCGGAGCTCCAGAGAGGGCATCAACTGACCTGTCAACTCTGTCCCCAAGGGAAAAGATTCAATACGCACTGGGAGGTAAACAATAAAATACGAAATCCTAAACTCTAAACCCTAAACTTACGAAACCCCAAATACTAAACAATAAGGAAATTTTAGGATTTAGAAATTCGAATTTAGGATTTCCTCCGAAGGAGGTTAATAATGGCGTTAACATTAGATGAGGCATCTAAGCTGTCAAATGATATGTTGCTTCAAGGGGTAGTGGAAACCATCATTAAGGATTCGCCCATACTGCAACGACTCCCCTTTATTGAGATTGCCGGTAATGGTTTAACCTATAACCAGGAGAAGAGCCTGCCCACGATTGATTTCTACGATGTCGGTGATATCTGGGCTGAGTCAACCCCCACCTTTGAGCAGAAAACCGCCAACTTGAAGATTATGGGTGGCGATGCTGATGTCGATAATTTCCTTAAGGAAACCCGGAGTAATATCCAGGACTTAGAGACAGCCATCGTTGAGCTTAAGGCTAAGGCACTCAAGATGAAGTTCGAAGAGACCTTCATCTACGGGG
>CAZCLE010000038.1:0-10358 GCA_964499445.1 uncultured Dehalococcoidales bacterium | reverse complement strand
TACGGGAAATCTAAGCGGGGCTAACACCCCTCTTTTTTACTCCTTCCCCCGCTCCCTGGGAAAGAGAGTCAAAGGGGGGCGAAGCCTCTCTCTAAAGCCCTCCTCCTTTGTAGGAATACAGTAGTGGCAATAAGGTTGCTCATCAATAAGGGGTTTAAGGGGTGAAGCCCCTTCCCCAAAAACTCTTCCCCCTCTCCCTAGGAAAGAGAGTCAAAGGGAGGCGAAGCCTCCCTTATATAAGCTCCCCTTCCCCTTATCAAGGGGAAGGGGATAAAGGGGATAGGGTTACCTAATAAAAATCTAAGGGGGTGAGGTTAATAAATAATCTCAAAATAGCTCCTATAAATTTACAGTTATCTCGACTTATGTTATACTTAAACTTTGTTAAAATGGTTAAGGACCGGGGGAGGATAATTTGGACAAAGAAAACAAGGCAGACATTATAGACAAGTTTAAGCTTAAGAAAGGGGATACCGGCTCGACCGAGGTTCAGGTGGCTCTGCTTACCGAGAGGATAAGCCAGTTAACCGGGCATATGGCGGCTAATCGGCACGATTACCACTCGCAGCGTGGTTTACTTAAGCTTGTCGGGCAAAGAAGGCGGCTGCTGGCTTATCTGAGTAAAGAGGATATAGGTCGGTATCACGGACTAATCACCAGGCTCGGTCTGCGCAAGTAAGGTTTGAGAGAGAGAGGTTATTGATGGAATCCTATTCTTTTGAGTGTGAGGTTGGGGGTAGAAATCTCGTTGTAGAGACGGGAAAGCTGGCGGGACAGGCAGGTTCAGCAGTAACTGTCCGCTATGGGGATGCTGTGGTTCTGGTTACTGCTTGCATTAGTGATGAACCGCGTGAGGGAATTGATTTTCTGCCGCTGACCGTTGATTACGAGGAGAGGCTATATGCTGCCGGTAAGATTCCTGGCGGTTTTATCCGAAGGGAAGGACGCCCTAGCCAGGAGGCAACCTTAGCCGCTCGGCTTACCGACCGCCCACTGCGTCCGCTTTTGCCCAAAGGGTGGCGTAATGACATTCAGCTTATCATTACTGTCCTTTCTGCTGACCAGGAAAACGACCCTGATATCCTGGCTGTTATCGGTAGCTCGGCGGCTTTATCAATGTCAGAAGTGCCCTTTGAAGGTCCGGTGAGCACAGTTCGTATTGGCTATATTGATGACCAGCTAATTTTAAATCCGACATTAGCCCAGCTGGAAGATAGCCTGCTTGACCTGGTGGTGGCTAGCACTAAGCAAGCGGTTGTAATGGTGGAAGCCGGAGGTCGAGAGATTTCAGAAGATATTGCTGTTCAGGCAATCAAATATGGTCATGAGGTAAACCAAGATATTATCAGGCTTCAAGAGCAGCTTCAGCAGGCTTGTGGTAAGCCCAAGGTGGAAGCCCCGAGCACTGAGGTTAACCCGGATATTGTATCGGCAATTTCGTCTGCCGTTGGTGAAAAGCTTGCCCAGGCCCTGGGTCAACCAGAAAAGTCGCAGCGGGCACAGGCACTCAGCGAACTACAGGAAGAGCTTATTGAAAGTCTAAAGGAGTCATTCTCTGAGGAAGATATACTTTCTGCTTTTGAGAAGAAGGTCAGGGATGAATTAAGGTCTAATATCCTTAACAGGTCGCAGCGTCTCGGTAGCCGTAGCCTGACGGAGGTTAGACCTATTAGCTGCGAAGTGGGACTTTTGCCTCGTACCCATGGCTCAGGGCTGTTCAATCGGGGTCAAACGCAAGTACTAACAATCGCTACTCTGGGCCCTATCAGGAAGGAGCAACAGCTTGATGGATTGGGCATAGAGGAGACAAAGCGTTTTATGCATCATTATAATTTCCCGCCTTTCTCGAATGGTGAAGTGAAACGCATCGGTACAACCGGTCGTCGTGAGATTGGGCATGGAGCCTTGGCGGAACGGGCGCTTATCCCGGTGTTACCTAAGGACGAGGATTTTCCTTATACTATTCGCCTCGTTTCCGAGGTGCTTAGTTCCAGTGGCAGTACATCTATGGCCAGTGTTTGTGCCTCAAGCCTGTCTCTGATGGATGCCGGGATACCGATAAAAAGGGCAGTAGCCGGGATAGCTATGGGTCTGGTTACCGGGGAGAGTGGCAAATACGCTGTTTTGACTGATATCGAAGGGGTAGAAGATGCTTACGGTGATATGGACTTTAAGGTGGCGGGCACTACTGAGGGTATCACCGCCCTGCAATTAGACATTAAGCTTAAAGGCGTAGATTTGGAAATTCTGGAAAAGGCATTAAATCAAGCTAAAGAGGCGCGACTGTTTATCTTAGAAACAATGCAGCAAACCATCAGCTCCAGTCGACCTGAGGTTAGCCACTATGCACCGCAAATGCGTAAAATGATGATTGACCCGGATAAGATTGGTACTGTAATTGGTCCCGGAGGTAAGACCATCAGGTCAATTGTTGATGCAACTAAAGCCACTATTGATATTGAGAATGATGGCACCGTGATTATCGGCTCACCAGATGAGGAGGCAGCCCGTAAAGCCATCGAAATCATAGAAGGTCTAACTAGGGATGTAGAAGTTGGCGTCATCTATACTGGAAAAGTAATGCGTATAATGAACTTCGGTGCTTTTGTGGAAATTTTGCCTGGTAAAGAGGGATTAGTCCATATCAGTGAACTGGCTGACCATCGGGTGGCTAGTGTCGAGGATGTAGTTAAAGTAGGCGATGAGATTACGGTCAAAGTAATTGAAATTGACCATCTGGGCAGGATAAACCTGTCACGGCGGGCGGTGTTGGACAATCTTTCTCAGGTGCCGGAGGCAGAAGCAAAGGACTCGTTATCTCCAGACTACCCGTTTAAGAAGCAGCGTGAGACTCGTTCCCCGCATTTGCCGAAGCGTCCTCTCAGCAGAGGGAGATAGGCTATGGGACCAATAAGGGTGGTAGTTCACGGGGCATTAGGCAAGGTGGGGCAGGAGGTGGTTAAAGCCCTATGCCGTGAGCCTGAAATACAGGTAGTAGGTGCCGTAGAACGGGAGGTTTCTGATGAGTTCTACCTACCTCTGCCTGATGGCTGTGAGGCGATACCCTTTTCTTCCAATCTGGAGTATATCCTAACCAGTTGCCAGCCTGATGTGCTGGTAGATTTTACTATTGCCCAGGCTACTATGCCAGCGGTGCGTATAGCCACTAAGCAGGGGGTTAACTTGGTAATAGGAACTACCGGGTTAACCGCTGATGACCTCAGTGAGATTGACCGATTATCAAAAGCTCACCGGGTTGGGGCAGTGGTAGCTCCCAATTTTGCCCTGGGAGCAGTGCTGATGATGCACTTAGCCAGGATAGCTGCCAAATACCTTGACTATGCCGAAATTATAGAGCTACATCACCACTTAAAGGCTGATGCTCCTTCAGGAACTGCCCTATCGACAGCTAGAGCTATGGCAGACGCCAGAGGCAAACCATTCTCCCGCCCTCCGGAAGGGGGCAAGACCTCATCTAGCCGGGGGGAGCCGGTTGAAGGTATTACCATTCATAGCGTCCGTCTCCCTGGTCTTCTGGCACACCAAGAGGTAATCCTGGGCGGACCAGGGCAAACGCTAAGCATACGACATGATACCATTAGTCGCGAATGTTTTATGCCGGGCGTTATACTAGCCATAAGGGAAGTGGTTAAACGCCAGGGGCTAGTCTATGGGCTGGATACCCTGCTCGGACTACAGGAGGGGTAATGAAGGGGTATAAAGTGGCCATTGTTGGTGCCACCGGGCTTGTGGGACAGGAATTCATCAAGGTGCTAGTGCAGCGAAGCTTCCCTATGACCTCAGTTCACCTTTTAGCCTCAGACCGTTCCGCAGGCAAGAAGTTATTTGTCAGCCATCGGGAGGTGGAGGTCAAAGAGACGGTCCCCGAGTCTTTCAAAGGAATAGATATCGCTCTCTTCTCCGCAGGTACTGAGATTAGTCGCTACTTCTCACCTATAGCTGCTCAATCAGGAGCGGTAGTTATCGATAATAGCTCTGCCTTTAGAATGGGGCCTACAGTTCCTCTGGTAGTCCCTGAGGTCAATCCTGAAGACATTAAGTGGCATAAGGGGATTATAGCTAATCCAAATTGTTCCACTATTCAAGTGGTAGTGGCTCTATACCCGCTGCACAAGGTTAATCCCATCAAACGCATTATCGCCGATACCTACCAGGCGGTGTCAGGCACCGGTTTAGCCGCAGTAGAGGAATTAACCACACAAGCCAGGCAGGTATTGGACGGACAGAACACCGTCCCCCATGTTTATCCTCATCAAATAGCCTTTAATGTACTGCCTGAGATTGACGTTTTTCTGGACAATGGCTACACTAAAGAAGAATGGAAAATGGTAGAAGAAACCAGGAGGATAATGCATGCCAATGATATAGATATCTCGGCTACCTGTGTGCGAGTTCCGGTATTTACCGGGCATGGTACTGCCATCCATGTGGAATTCTCCCAGTCCATGTCTCCCGACGAGGCACAGCGTATTCTTGCCCAGGCTCCAGGGGTCAAGGTATTAGATGACCCGGCTATCAGTCTTTATCCTCAGCCCTGGTCAGCCGTCGGCACTGATGAGGTTTTTGTGGGACGTATTCGTCGAGATGCTTCTCACCCTAACGGTTTGGTTATGTGGGTTGTAGCCGACAATCTGCGTAAGGGAGCGGCTCTAAACGCAGTCCAGATTGCTGAAGAGATGATTAAGAGAGACTGGCTATAACTCTGGAGGCTAGAAAATGAAGAAAATAGGGCGATTACTAACGGCTATGGTAACCCCCTTTAATGAGGCGGGGGAGGTTGATTATGAGCAGGCCAAGAGGCTAGCTTTAGCCTTGCTTGACTCAGGAAGTGACGGGCTGGTAGTCGTGGGCACAACTGGAGAATCCCCCACCCTTGTACGGAAGGAGGAGATGCGTCTCTTTGCTGAGGTTAAATCAGCCGTAGGTGAACGGGGTTCAGTAATAGCCGGCACGGGCAGCAATAGCACCGCTGAAGCCTTGGAGACGACCAAAGAAGCAGAGAGAAGTGGAGTTGATGCCTGCTTGTTAGTAGTCCCCTACTATAATAAGCCTACTCAAGAAGGTTTGTATCAGCACTTCAAGACTATTGCCCAGGGCACCAATCTACCCTGTATCCTTTACAATGTGCCGTCACGCACCGTGGTTAGCCTATCCGCCGATACGGTTATCAAACTAAGCCATATTGACAACATTATCGGAGTAAAGGAAGCCAGCGGTAACCTGGCTCAGATTTCTAAGATAATTGGTAATGCCAGCGACGGTTTTCTGGTCTGGAGTGGCAACGATAGTGATAACCTGCCTATAATAGTCTCCGGTGGCTACGGGGCGGTCAGTGTTATCTCTCACCTGGTTGGCAGCCAAATCAAGGAAATGATTGATGACATTATTAGCGGTAAAATAGGCGAAGCGGCAGCTATCCACCGCCGTCTACTCCCTCTGGTTGATGCTATGTTCGTTGTGGCCAACCCGATTCCAATTAAATACGCCCTTAACTACATCGGCTTCTATGTCGGCAAACCCCGCCTGCCCCTTACCGAGCCCGATGAAAAATCGGCCGCTTTCATTAAAGATACTCTGAAAAACTATCACATTGACCTGCCGGTATGACGCAATGAACCCCCAAGGTGTTGTAGATTTAATTTGGCGGTTTTTCAATAGCAAATTGCTCTGGGGAAAACTCCCTAACTTTTTGAATGACCAACTCGTTTTGTTTACGCATGTTAAACCACCTATCACGCCAGTGAATCACCAATCTGTTAAATGGTATGTTTCGATATATTGGAGTTTGAGATTCTCCTTTTAGGAATGCTCTCCAGTTCAAAGCTAAACGAACAGCAAAGAGTCCCCTTTGAAAAGAGTGTTTCAATATCACATCGGAATTCAAGCTTAGCACGTCACAAGCTGACCTAATTACCCTCATACGCCAATTGGGTCCACCCCCAAATCTATTAGAGATATTACAGCCATTTTCTTCTGCCAGTTGTAGCATAGTATTGAAGGTTTCATTGGATATGTGAAGAGAACCATATCCAGAGGTTGTGCCAATAGGTTTATAAAGCAGTGATTCTCCGTATCGTAAACGATTATACTGAGAGCTATTCTGTCCATATAAACTGGTGGTTACAAGCAGAACAAGGTCAGAAGCCTTACGGTTCTTAATAACTGTTTTAGCATCAGCGTATTTGTTTTTGTAAATGGCTCTCAATTCATTAGAGGCTAGGATATAAGAAACGAGTTTGCCACCAAGCAAATAATTGTAGGGAGGCATAGCCCCCACAACATAGGCGTCCATCATATAAATAATTCGATTTGTCCTAGTTTTGGTATCCCATCCGATCCATTTATCCCTGTCATGAATATGTATGATACTGCTTCCAAGAGCTGCGATTCCAATAATTGGACTGCCTTTCACACCATCATCTCTAATGAGCAACCTTATTCGTCTGCCTACATAATCTGAAGATGGAGAACTCCAAGAGTATCTAAAAATCCTGAAAATGTCATGTTGGTTTTGTGTTTCACACACCTCTATTCTGGGGTATATTTCAGATTTCAAAACATCGTTTCCTGGTGCCAAATTGCTCCGGGCTAAGTCCAGATGACTACTAATCCAAATATTATTCCGGTCTATTATTTCATTCCTTGAATAGGCCATCGCCGCTTTGACGACGTTCTTTTCGTAATTACTCGGCGGCACTAGTTCAAGTGACTTGTTTGAATTTGACTTAATACGCCACCCTAATCTCAGTAAGTCACGAACAAGTAATAAAGGTACGCGCTCTTCTAGAGGCATGTCTTCTTTGATTACGGGGGTCTGACGAAAAGGGAATAAAGACTCTTCTGAAGCAACAGAAAAAACTTTTTCTTGATTTGCTGTCGGGAGTGTTAAAGTAGTCATTTATATACCTTATCTTTAACGAGCTTTTCGAATTCTTTAACACGGATAGGCACCGCAAATGCACGGTCAGATGTTACCATATATAAATTACCTGCTATTGTTTCTGTCTGAATAAACGTTGAGATAACTCCATCATAGTTTATGTTAGATTTAACAAGAGCCTTAATATCATCTGAATTACCCATGTAGAAAGCAAAGAAGTTTTCAGCTTGTGTTCTAATCTCCTCCGAAATTGCTGAAGGTCTTTGTGTAATTGCCACCATACCCAACCTGAATTTTCTGCCCTCTTTTGCACACCTCACAAAGGGATTTGCATTGGTCTTAACCAGTTCTTCGGAAAGTACATTCTGAGCCTCTTCAACAAAAATAACGGTCTCAATAACAGCATCAGATATATTGCTTGTAAATTCTCTTTTGTTATGTTCGAAAAGCTTCCTAACAAGAATAGTTGAGATAATACCAGCATCAGTGCTGTCTTTAAGAGAAAGGTCAACGATAACTGTTTTTCCTTGTTTAAGATATTTAAATATATCCTCAATCATTGTAGAATCAGATTTGTGCAACCCCTTTCCTTCATCTATTAAATAAGCAATGCGTTTTCTAATCGCAGCAACAGTGTTTCTTGTACTTGCTTCTTTTTTGGTATCCCAAAAATCAGGATATTTTTTGTGAATTTGCTGAGGGTCTGTAACGTAATTATCTATATTAGAAACGAAATCTCTGACATCTGAATCCTCTAAATAGAGTAAGAAAGACTTCATTACCTCAGAGAAACCTGATGAGAAGCTTAAAATATCGCCGATTGTTAAATGCTCGTGCATATTGACCAGAACTCTGCCGCCAAACATGAAATGCCCTTTATAAGAGTCATCAATCTCTTTCTCTTTATCACTATAAACAACCAAATTGTCTCGGATCTTCTGCTCATCAATATCTCCCAGTCCCAATGTTTTTTGACCCTTTAGGAAATATTCTCCATTTAAGTCAAAGATTAATTTCCCATATCTTGTGTCCCCTATGATGTGATAAAGTAGTACTTTTACAAGATTCGTCTTCCCAAACCCAGATTGAGCAAAGACCATAGTTCTTTTTTCTCGCAGCCTCTGTACGTCAAACAGAATGTCCCCTTTATCTTTGTGGATGTCTTCTCCAATACATAGTTGCCCAATAGGTGCTCCACTAGAATCTGGTTTATTTACGATTGCATCAACTTCTCTTTTGCTTAGATGTCTTGCGTGATATGAGACTACTGGTAGCTTTCGCACTGCCGTTGTAAATTCAATTGTCTGGCCAGAGTCTGTAAATGTTCCAAGCATTCGAACTCTGTAGGTGTAACTAAACATCTTTTGCTTATCACGGTCTGAAAGTTCTCTTTCAGCTATCCGTGCATAGTGGACTGCCACAAGTGTTTTATCTTGGGATCGGAAAAGCGGGTCTTCATCATATATTTCCGCCTCAACTCTGGTTAGAAATTTTCTTCCATCTTCGTTCTTGGGTGTAAGTACGATAAAATCACCTCTATTAGGACTTGCCTTTGCATCTTCATATGATGAGTATATCAATAGGGCATCTTCTGTCGTTTTTTGTCCATAAAGGACACCGAAATCTGTTCGTTCTGCCATCTTCCCCTCCTTTAGAAACGGGAGTGAATATCAAGGAACATATTCTCAATATCTACATGATCCATATGTTGGGTCGAGTACATAGCATGTTTTACTCTGCTAATAACTTCTTCTTTAAAGTCCGATTTTAATGTAACGAAATTATGTGCTTCGACAAGAGGATAAGGATATCCAAGAATATAGTGTTCCTGTGTTAAGCGAGTTAAGTCGTAAAAAATTGACTTTAATTTATCCATATTCCGAGTTAGGTTGTTTTGTCTAATACCTGGAATTGCATCGAAAATATTGACATCGGCAACAACCCAATCATAGTTTTGCAGTTTTTCAACGTAATCAAGTCTTGCAGCAAAAAATAGCCCGAAACCACGTCCCCCTGTAAGTGACTTCTTTACGAACATTCCCCCGCTTCCATAAGCATTTAGCAAAACGGGATGAGGAACTTCAAGCCAACAGCATAGTTTCTGTTGCTTAGGGTCTTTTTGGTTAAAAGGATATTGAGGCTTTAACTTATCCTGAAGGTAACTATCTATCTGTTTAAAGGTGTAGCTCAATTCCATTTTTATCGGGGTATCTTTGGTAATTCCTACTATTATAACTTGCTTCTCATTGCTCAAAAAATCGCCAAGCTTCTTAAAGTATTCTTGTTTGATGTTGAGAGGTCTGAGAGTTCCATCTTTCAATATGAAATCTCCTGGTTTGGTCTCTACTCTACAGGCTATTTCATATATCAATGACAATTCTAGTATTTCTTGGCAAAAAGAGAGAAGTTTTGAGGTAGTGGAACATATCAGGTCTCGGTTGAAAGGGAATACTTCTTCTGGATTAGCCTGTAGGAAGTCCATAAAATATTTAACAGGTGGTAGAGTTAGCAATTCATCGTATATGGAAAATAAATGTTCCTCACAGGTGATTAATATATTTTGTGGAGTATAGGCTTGTCCAAGAATAACTGGGTCATCGTGATTATTCATACGAATTTGCTTTCCTGATTGAAAGCAGACGTACCCACCTCTATATAGACCAATTGAAACACCATTGTAAAAAGAGTGGCTATTACTGCTCCCGTCAACAGCGTAGAAGTTCGTATCTGTTTTATCCATTTGCTCAAATGGTATGATTTCGAAATATTGCGGGTTTTCAGAGTTAGAATTATCTCCAACTATGGGAATGCTATATTGTTTGTTATTCCTCTGCTGAATATGTTGGGCGATAGAATCAATTGCACTTTGTGGAATCTTATCTTCCATAACTCGCCTACTTCACTTCTAAATCTCTGGCTCTGTTCTACCCTTGTATATCATTATAACATACCAATGAACTTTCAAAATAAGGAGACGAGGATAAGGGAGGATACTATATAAAAAGGAGATGTCGTCAGTGAGATAGATTGATAGAAGCGTGCTATAAGATAGGCATTTTGTGGATGGTTTGCTCTCGTCTGGCTCCTACCGAGATGAGGTTGACCGGGCAGGCAGTGAGTTCTTCCAACCTAGCTATATATTGGCGAGCCTGGAGAGGCAGTTGCTCATATTGACGGATGTTACTAATAGGGGTCTGCCACCCCTCTAGCTCCTCATAGATAGGTTGACACTTTTCCAGGGTGGTTACGCTGCTCGGGAAATAATCAACGGTCTTCCCATTCAGTTTATAGCCGACGCATATCTTCAGGCGAGGTAGAGCATTAAGAACGTCAAGTCGGGTGATAGCTGTTCCGGTAAAGCCGTTAATGCGGGTGCTAAGACGAGCCACCATGGTGTCAAACCAGCCACAGCGACGGGGTCGGCCGGTGGTGGTGCCATACTCGTGACCTCGTTCCC
>CAZCLE010000037.1:0-11260 GCA_964499445.1 uncultured Dehalococcoidales bacterium | reverse complement strand
GATTCGAACCGACGACCGGCGGTTTACGAAACCGCTGCTCTACCCCTGAGCTACGCTGGCGTTACCTAAAGTATAGCACAAATTTAAACAACCAATGAATAGGAAAAGGGGGTTAACCTCACCCCTCAAGCTTCCTTTGATAAACCAGCCCAGCTAAATTATACCCTTCCCAGCAGTATTTTAATAAAGGGGGCAATGCCGAGGCAGAGAACAAACAGGGCGCAACCGAGAGCAGCCGCCGTCAGGTTTATCCCCGCCACCTCGGGTCCAAATTGCCACCAAACACTATCCACCCAGCTACCCAAAAAGCCACCAGCCCAGCCCAGGGCAATGACCTTGAGCCGTCCAGCAGGCATAACTAATGGTACCAGCTTATTGCCAATGCGCCTAAGTAAGACAGCAATAGCCAATAAGATAAAAAAGCCAGCAATACTCATTTTAGCCCCACCTAGTCTAACAGTTTATCCTCTCATGTCAAACCCAGTAGTCGCCGACTAAATAGGTTTTTTAGAACCTATCCCCCTGACCCCCTTTCCTTAATAAAAGATTGTTTACCAACCCCTCACCCTTTATCCCTCTCCCCTTATGAAGGGGAGAGGGAAGAGAACTTCTTAAAGGGGATTTTTACCCCACAAAAATAAATTTTTGCGGGGACCCCGTATTCGCCCCTTTTAATTCCCTTACTAAACAACCCATGAATAAGGGAAGGGGGAGTGTAGGTAAGAGAGGGGCTTCGCCCCTCTCTAAAATCTCTTCCCCAATAGGGGGTTAAGGGGCGCTAGCTCCTCTCTATAATCTCTCCCCCCTTTCCATTTGAAGGATAGCCCAGCACTAGGGGTGTTTAAGAGGGGCGTTAGCCCCTAGTAAGGGGAGTCTAAGAGGGGCGTTAGCCCCTCTTTTCTATTCTTTCCCCTTCCCCTTGATGAGGGGAAGGGGATAAAGGGGATAGGGTTACCTAATAAAAATCTAAGGGGGTGAGGTTAATAAACAATCGCGGACTATGGTTGGTTGACGCTTAAAATAGGCTTATGATAGTATTAAAAATTAAACCACGATTTTTATTTATCTCTTGACTATAGAACGCCATATTCTTGCCAATATTTTTGCTCAGGGGAAAGGGCTATGCAGGTAGAGGAAGAATTAGTCGAGTTATCGCCAAAGAAGGACACGCTGCTAACTATCGGGGTTTTCGACGGGGTTCACCTCGGTCATAAATACCTGATTTCACAGCTAACCGAGAATGCCAGGCGGCAGAATTTGCTTAGCGGGGTGGTAACCTTTTGCCAGCACCCCCAGGAGGTACTATCACCCCAAACCAGGCTGCCATTCTTGACTAGCCTCGCCAAGAGAACCTCCCTTCTCCAGAATGAAGGCGTTAACGCTATCATTCCCTTGTCCTTCACCGGCGAGTTAGCCCAGCTCAGTGCTAGCCAGTTCCTCAGTCTGCTAAAGAAATACCTCAGAATGCGTGGACTGATAATTGGACCTGACTTTGCCCTAGGTCGAAACCGAGAGGGCAACATTGATACCCTCTGCTCCCTGGGACAAGATATGAACTTTAGCGTAACCGTAATCCCCCCGGTGATGATAAACGGCGAAGTGGTAAGTAGCACCGCTATCAGGAACGCCCTGGCTGACGGCGATATGAAAAGGGTAATCAAACTCACCGGTCGCCCGTTTAGCCTAAACGGGAGAGTAGCCAGTGGGGCAGGGCGGGGCTCAAAGTTAGGCTTCCCTACCGCCAATCTCGACATAGACCCCCAACAGGCTCTCCCTGCCGAGGGCGTTTATGCTAACTGGACAGACATTGATGATAAAGCCTACCGGTCAATGACTAATATTGGCCGGCGCCCCACCTTCCCTGGCAGCGAGCGTACTGTAGAGGTTTTGGTCCTCGACTATCATAATGACCTGTATGGGCGCGAACTAAAAATTGATATTATAGAGCGACTTCGCAGTGAGAAGCAATTTGACACCACCGAAGAACTAAAGAAACAGATAGCTGAGGATGTAAAGCAAGGCAGGGTTATTTTAAACTCCCGAGGTATGGAAGCTAAAAATGAATAACGGTGAAAAAGCCATCATCAACCAAGAAATTAACCGCTTGCTAAAGCGAGGGGTAGCCGAAATTATAATTGAGGAAGAGCTAGTAGAGCTACTCCGCTCCGGCAAAAAGCTACGACTAAAAGAGGGGTTTGACCCCAGTTTCCCTGACATCCACCTGGGTCACATGGTAGCCCTGAGAAAGCTACGCCAATTTCAGGATTTGGGACACCAGGTCATTCTCATCGTCGGTGATTGGACAGCTCAGATTGGCGATCCCAGCGGTGCTTCTGCCACCCGGCCTATGCTGTCTAAAGAACAGGTTCAGGCTAATGCTGAAACCTATATGAAGCAGTTTTTTAAGGTGGTTGATAAGCAACGGACAGAGGTAAGGTGGCAAAGCGAGTGGTTTGGCAAATTTACCCTCGCTGACGTCATTCAGCTCACTAGCAAGTTTACCATAGCCCAATTACTGGCTAGAGAGGATTTCAGCAACCGGTATAATACCGGGCGACCCATTGCCGTAACTGAGTTACTCTACCCTTTGCTCCAAGCCTACGACTCAGTAGTTATCCAGGCAGATGTCGAATTTGGTGGCACTGACCAGAAGTTTAATCTACTGGTGGGAAGGGAGCTTCAATCTATGATGGGGCAGCCTCCCCAGCAACTCTTTCTGGTCCCTATCCTCACCGGGACCGATGGTAGTCAAAAGATGAGCAAAAGCCTGGGTAACTATATTGGCGTTGCTGAGCCGCCTGATGAGATATACGGCAAGGTGATGTCTATTCCCGATAACCTCATCATGGACTATTTTGTATTGGTAACTGATGTTCACGACGAGGAATTAGAGGAATTCAGACAGGGGCTCAAGGATGAAACCGTTAACCCGATGATGCTTAAGAAGCGCCTGGCAAGGGAAATTGTGACCCAGCTCTATGACCAAAAGGCAGCCAGCGAAGCTGAGGAGCACTTTGCTAGGGTGTTTCAGAAGAGGGGAGTGCCGGAAGAAATACCCGAATATCATATTCGGCTTGAACAAATAGCAGCAAAACAAGCAGCAGGCGCTGGACAATCACAATACACGCCCTTTTCAGACGTTGACATTAGTAAATTACTTGTACAAACGAGTTTAGTTACAAGCCGTAGTGAGGCTAACCGATTGATTACTCAAAGAGCCGTAGAGATAGATGGTAACAGAGTATGCAGCAATATTCACCCAATCAAAAATGGTAGCATTATTAAAGTCGGCAAACGCCGCTTTGCCAAAGTGGCACTGATACTCTAAAGTAGTAAAGGAGACAAAATGGAAAATCTACGCATCCCCGGACCCACCCCCTGCCCCAGTGATGTTCTTCAGGCGATGACCCGGCAGATGATAAACCATCGCGGGCCAGAATTCGGACAAACACTAAACGATGTAACCGATAAACTAAAACAGTTATTTCAGACCAAGGGTGATGTTTTGTTGCTTACCGGTTCGGGTACCGGTGGTTTGGAGGCGGTCATCGTTAATACCCTATCTCCTGGTGATAGAGTATTATCGGTATCTATCGGTGTCTTCGGAGACCGCTTTGCCAGTATTGCCGAACAATTTGGAGCCGAGGTAATCTCGCTTCGCTTTGAATGGGGCAAAGCCGCCGAGGTAGCGGCAATACGCCAGGCTCTCCAGGCTGAACCAGGAATCAAGGCGGTGTTGGTTACTCATAATGAAACCTCCACCGGCGTTACCAATGACCTGGCTTCAATTAGCTCGGTAGTAAAAGAATATGATAAACTACTGCTGGTTGATGCCATTAGCAGCCTGGGCTCAATTAACCTGCCGGTAGATGACTGGCACTGCGATGTTACCGTTACCGGTTCCCAGAAGGGGTGGATGGTTCCCCCCGGTCTGGCTATGGTTAGCCTGAGCCAGGAGGCATGGCAGGCACATTCAAAAGCTAAGATGCCCCGTTTCTACTGGGACTTTGCTAAAGCCAAGAGCTATTTAGAAAAAGGACAAAATCCATGGACACCAGCCATTTCCACCATATTTGCCCTATCGGTATCGCTAGAGATGATGCTAAAGGAAGGCTTGGATAATATCTTTGCCCGACATGCCAGAGTGGCTAAAGCCACCCGGGATGGAATAAAATCGCTAGGGCTGCCCCTCTTCGTCGCCGAAAACCACGCCTCCAATACGGTTACCGCCGTGGCGGCTTCGGATGGGCTTGATACTAAAAAGCTCCTCCGAATTCTAAGGGAGGAGCACCAGGTGGTGCTTGGTGGTGGACAGCAGAGATTAGATGGCAAAATATTCCGTATTGGTCATCTGGGCTGGGTAACCGAGGACGATATTGAAGCCGTAATGTCAGCATTAAAGGTGGCTCTACCCCAGGCCGGATTTAAGAGTGTAAGCTAACTATGAAGGTTTTAATTAGTGACGCCATTTCTGACGAAGGCATAGACATCCTGCGCAGCCACGCTAGCGTGGATACTAAGTTAGGGCTAAAGCCTGAGGAACTTATATCCATAATCGGCGATTATGAAGCCCTGGTAGTGCGCAGTCAGACCCAGGTCTCAGCCAAGATTATACAAGCTGGAGAAAAATTGCAGGTCATTGCCCGAGCCGGCGTTGGCGTAGACAATATTGATGTTGACGAGGCAACCCGGCATGGCATTGTGGTGGTTAACGCCCCCACTGGTAATACCATCTCCGCCGCTGAGCATACCATCGCCCTTATGCTGGCTTTAGCCCGCCACATCCCCCAAGCCAGTACCATGCTGAAATCCGGGATATGGCGACGAAGCGATTTCATGGGTACCGAGGTCAGAAACAAAACATTAGGTATTATCGGCTTAGGTAATGTTGGGTCAGAGGTAGCCAGACGGGCTAAGGGTCTGGAAATGAAACTCATCGCCTGTGACCCATTCATCTCCATCGACCATGCCCGTAACCTGCAAGTGGAGCTTGTTTCCTTTGAACAGTTGCTCAAGGAATCAGACTTTATCACCCTCCACATACCGCTAACACCATTAACCAAGGGATTAATTGGAGCCAAAGAGCTGGGCTTAGTCAAACCAACAGTTCGTATTATTAACACCGCCCGGGGCGGGCTGATTAATGAAAAAGCACTGGCTAAGGCAGTGAAGGAGAAAAGAGTGGCTGGCGCTGCTATTGATGTTTTCTCCACCGAACCAACTACCAAGAGTATCCTTTTTGAAGATGATAACATCATTGTTACCCCCCATTTAGGAGCGTCAACCACTGAAGCTCAGGCTATGGCAGCTAAGGATGTAGCCGAGCAGATTATTGAGGTATTTAAGGGACACCCGGCCAGATACTCGGTTAATGCTCCCTTTATCTCTGTTGAAACCCTGTCCATACTGGCACCCTTCCTAAAGGTAGCTTCCACAGCGGGCAGGCTGGTCAGCCAGCTAGTTGAGGGACAAATGAACACGATTCAGATTAAATATGATGGCGAGATTTCCAATTATGATACTAACGCTCTCAAGGCAGCCGTTCTGGGGGGATTACTTGAAGGGGTAAGTGAGGAACGAGTTAACCTGGTCAATGCTAACCTGGTGGCTGCCCGACGAGGTCTGGCAGTAGTTGAGCAGAAAGAGACCGCCTGTGAAAACTACGCCAGCCTTATTACCATAGACGCCACCACCAGTAGCGGGGTTACTACCGTCGCCGCTACGGTGATGCGCGGGGAATCACACATTGTCCGGGTCAATAACTACTGGCTTGATATTATGCCTACCGGGGGTTACTTCCTGTTCAGCGACCACCGAGACCGCCCCGGTCTCATCAGTGCGGTAAGCAAGGTGACCGGTGATGCCGATGTAAATATAAGTTCTATGCATGTGGGCCGTCTTAAACCCAGGGGACAGGCACTGATGATACTAGCCCTGGATGAACCCCTGCCTGAAGAACAACTTGAGCAAATACTATCTATCCCCGATGTCTACACCGCCAAACTGGTAAAGCTGTAACGCGAAGACCGAAGTCACCTACTCCAGCCGGCGGAAAACTAATCCCACTGGCGGTTTGGGATAGAAGTAGGTTGATTTTCTGGGCATCCGGTCGCCAGCATCAGCAATAGCTTTGACTACTTCCGGCTTAATCGGGCTTAATAGAAAGGCCAGCTGGTATTCCTGGTCTAATACCCGGCTTACTGCCTCCTGTTTATCATAACTATAGGTAATCCTGGCTTCTTCCCGACCACTGCCCAGCCCCAGCAGTTTCTCCAGTATGATATGGTCAACAAGGCTAACATCCAAACTTTTGTATAACTCAGAATGGAAGTAAGGCATCATTCGGCTGGCAGCCGCCAGGTCACGCAACCTCAGCACCAGAAGATGCCCCGCCGCCAAACCAGAAAGGATTAACCTAACCTCATTTGTCTCTCCCGGTTTCACTCCAGCCAATATGTCGTCAACCTGCTGCCAGACACCGGGCTTACTCAGTGGCAACTTCTCTATTTCAAAGAACGCTTCCAGCTTAGCTCTCAATTCATCCAGTGTTGACCTTGACAGACCACGAACCAGACGGTGAGGCGGTAGAATAACAAGCCCGGGGTCAGAAAATTCTACCAGCGTCATCATCACAAAATTCAAGGCTTCATCCCCCGACATTGATGAAGAACAGGCAATCCTCTCACGCTGGTAAGTAAGGGCACTCTCATAGCGATGATGCCCGTCAGCTATATACAAAGGTTGACGAGCCAGACTACGGCATATCTGATTAATAGCCTCAGGCTCAGTTATCGCCCACACCTTATGCCTTTCCCCACCGGCGCTGGTGAAACTAATTACAGGTTCATTCCGCTCCTCTAGAGCTAACACCGGGGATATTTGCTGTCCCTGGTCCTCAAACAGAGCCAAAATTGGGCTGGTATTGGCCTGGCATGCCCACAGAAGGCTTAATCGGTCATCCTTGGGCTCGGTTAGGGTGCCCTCATGAGGGCGAATAACCATCTTATCCCATTCCTCCAACCTGACACCGACGACTATACCGCGGCGTCTATACTCCTTTGCCTGGTGGGTAAAATAGTGGTCATGGAGATAAATAGCCGGCGTCTCATCAACCTTAAGCACACCCTGCTTGAGCCATTGCTCAAGGGTAGCTGCGGAACGAGAATATTTATTGTCCAGAGTGGTGTCCTGGGGTAACTCCCACCCGTGCTCCAGTCGGACAAAGTTATACTCACTGCGGTGATAAAGCTCTTGCTGCATTTGGGGGGTAGTAACGTCATAGATGGGACAAATAACAGTATCCAGGTCGTTAACTAACTGTTGATTATAACGCACCCCCCGAAAGGGACGAATCTCAGCCACGCTTTACAATCCTTTGCTAACTGAATTTATAGGGAAATAAGCCTGCCAAACACTTCAGTTTACCCTACGCCCCAGTATGAGCGCAAGTTTCGCCAGATAGAAATATAGCTAAAAGTTCTACCTTTTGCCCATCTGTAGGCTATGCTATACTGATAAAAAATAACCTCAACAGGTATTCCATGAACGACTTAGTCAAAGTAAAGGAAAGAATAGAGCAACTACGGAGGCAAATTAACTATCATAACTATCGCTATTATGTGCTGGATAGTCCTGAGATTAGCGATGCCGAATATGACGAGTTAATGAGGGAGCTGAAGCGACTGGAGGAGCAGTACCCCCAGTTCATAACCCCGGACTCACCCACCCAGCGGGTGGGCGCTGCCCCGGTTGAAGCCTTCGGCGTGGTAGAACACCCTTTGCCCTTATTATCCCTGGGTAACGCCTTCTCCCAGGAGGAGCTACAAGCCTGGTATACCCGAATTGTAAAGCTAACTGGTGAGCAGTCTCTTAATTTCACCGGCGAGCATAAGATTGACGGGCTGGCGGTGGCTCTGACCTATGTTAACGGTCAACTAACTACCGGGGCGACTCGTGGTGATGGCTTCCGTGGTGAAAATATCACCCAGAACCTGAGAACTATCAGGAGTATCCCGCTATCCGTGCCCAAAGAAGCCCCAACCAGATTTGAAGTGCGGGGCGAGGTCTTTCTGCCCAAAGCCGGCTTCCATAAACTAAACGAAGAGCGGGCTAAAGAAGGGCTGCCCCTGTTCGCTAACCCGCGAAATGCCGCCGCCGGCTCGGTGCGCCAGCTTGACCCCCGCATCACGGCTAAACGCCCGCTGGATATCTACATCTACATGCTGGGTTACGCTGAAGGCAAGCCAACTCCCCCAACCCACTGGGAAACTACGGAGTATCTCAAGTCCCTCGGCTTCAAGACAAACCCTAACAATAGGCGGCTGGCCACCATTGAGGAGGTTGAAGAGTTTCACCATACCTGGGTGGAGAGAAGAGAAAGCTTACCTTACGAAGCCGACGGCATCGTGGTTAAGATAGACTCGCTGGAGATGCAAGAACGACTGGGTAATATCGGTCATGAGCCACGATGGGCTATAGCCTATAAGTTCCCCGCTATTCAGGGCACCACTCGCCTCAACGAAATCGGTATCAGCGTTGGCAGAACCGGCACCCTTAACCCCTATGCTATCTTAGAACCGGTCTCGGTGGGAGGAGTAACCATTAAACAGGCCGCCCTGCACAATGAAGACGACATCAGGCGCAAGGACATCCGCGAAGGCGACTGGGTTTATATCCAGCGAGCCGGTGAGGTGATACCTGAGATTGTAGGACCGGTCATAAGTAAGCGCAGCGGACAGGAAAAGGAATTCAACCTCCTGGAAAAGATTTTTGATAGTAACCAGCAACGTCCGGCATGCCCGGTGTGCGGGGCGGAGGTGGTTAAACCAGAAGGCGAGGTTATGTACTACTGCTCCAATGCTGCCTGTCCCGCCCAGGTTGAGCAGCGGCTTGAGCACTTTGTTTCCCGGGGAGCTATGGACATCAGGGGTATCGGCGAATCGCAAAGCGCTACGCTGTTAAAAGAAGGGTTGGTCAAGGACATCGCCGACCTGTATTACCTGAAAGATAAGAGGGGGGAACTCCTGAAACTGGAAAAAATGGCGGAAAAAAGCGTAACCAATATGCTCAACGCCATTGACAAGAGTAAAGACACACCGCTAGCCAGAGTCATCTTCGCCCTGGGAATACGACATATCGGTGATGAGACGGCAGAAATCCTGGCCCAAGAATTTCATAGCCTTGATGATTTAGGCAATGCCTCAAGAGAGAGACTCATATCTATCCCCACCATAGGACCCAAGATTGCCGATAGCATAATGGCTTTCTTCAGACAGGAAGAAAATCGCCATATAATTGACAGATTGAGAAAGGCAAGGGTTCGGCTGGAGGAGGGAGTAGTTAAGCCCACGGAGCTACCCCTGGCGGGCATGGAGTTTGTTATCACCGGCAGGCTGGAAGCCTTCACCAGAGGGGAAGCCGAGGTACGGATAAAAGCCCTCGGCGGCACCGCCAAAGACAACGTTACCAGGAAAACCACCTGCCTTGTCGTCGGCGCCAACCCTAGCTCAAAGCTGGAGCGGGCTCAGGCGCTAGGCATAAAACAGCTCACTGAAGCGGAATTCCTGGAGATGCAGAGGCAGAAAACCTGATATGAAGCTAATTGTAGGACTGGGTAATCCGGGGCGAGCTTATGCTAATAATCGCCATAATGTGGGCTTTATGTGCCTCAACCACTTTGCCAGGACACAGGGCATCCGCTTTGATAAGAAGCAGGGACTAGCCCGAATTGGCACTGGTGAGGTTGCCGGCAGCAAGGTGATACTAGCCAGACCCCAGACCTATATGAACCAGAGTGGACAATCAGTCAGCCGACTAATAAAGAAATTTAATATCACCCTCAATGACCTGCTGGTCATCCACGACGACCTTGACCTTCCTCTGGGTAAAATCCGCATCCGCCAGGGCGGCAGCTCCGGTGGACACAAGGGGATAAATTCCATCACTGCTGATTTAGACAGCCAGGATTTTATTCATATTCGGATAGGCATAGGGCGACCGACCACAGTTGAAGGCGATACCAAAGATAAGGAAGCCGAGATTATTGCCTATGTGCTACATGATTTCACCCCGGAAGAAAAACAGGTCATTAACACAGTCATACCCAGCGTCAGTGAAGCCATCCATTGCCTTCTCACCGAAGGTCTTGCAGTAGCTATGAATAAATATAATTAGAATGAGTTATAAACCCTATATCCTTTAGGTTTTTATGGGGCAACCCTCCCCCTGTATCCCCCTCTCTTGATAAGGGAGGGGGAAGTTGTTGGATAAGAGAGGCTTCGCCTCTCTTTGACTCTCCTTACTCTAGGTATTAATCAAGGGAAGTTTGCAGAGGCTTTGCTAGTCAGAGAAATTATTTATTCTTTTCCTCAACAGGGTAATCAATATTGGGGAGTTTAAGAGGAGCGCTAGCCCCTCTGGAGAAAACATCTTCCCCTTCCCCTTATCAAGGGGAAGGGGATAAAGGGGATAGGGTTACCTAATAAAAATCTAAAGGGGGTGAGGTTGATAAATAACCTCATAACTAGTTCTTTGCCAAGGTTTAGGCGCAGGTGATATAATTCACATGTTTATTAAAATTAAGGTATTTCGAAAATGACAAACAAAAAGAAATTCATTGCCGTTATCGGTGGCAGTCAGTGTTCCAAGGAGGAAGCTAAACTGGCTGAAGAAGTAGGTCGTGAGCTAGCCAGGCGGGGGGCTATTCTGGTCTGCGGGGGCTTAAGCGGGGTTATGGAGGCGGTCTGCAAGGGCGCTCAATCAGAGGGCGGAATAACCATCGGCATTCTCCCCGGGGATAACCGTCAGGCAGCCAATCCCTATGTCCAAATTCCTATAGTTACCGGTATAGGCTATGCTAGAAATGCCATTGTCGTCAAATCAGCTCAGGCGATTATCGCTATTGATGGCAACTATGGCACCCTCTCCGAGATAAGTCACGCTTTACAAAACGGCATCCCGGTTATCGGCTTAAATACCTGGGCACTATCTAAGAATGGTCAGCCGGATAACTCAATTATTCTAGCGCAAAGTCCTACCGAGGCAGTAGATAAAGCCCTTGATTTGGCTGGAGACTAATCACCAAACTAACTTCAGGCTACCGAGGGGAAATGTCAACCATCGATAATATTAAAGCCAGAGAAATTCTAGACTCCAGAGGTAACCCAACGCTGGAGGTTGAGGTAAAGCTATTTGACGGCACAATAGGTCGAGCTGCCGTGCCCTCTGGAGCCAGCACCGGCAAGTATGAGGCAGTAGAACT
>CAZCLE010000036.1:0-11570 GCA_964499445.1 uncultured Dehalococcoidales bacterium | reverse complement strand
GGGAGTTTTAGAGGGGCGCAAAGCCCCTCTTATATAGAAAGTTCCCCCTCCCTTAAAGAAGTACACAGTTGGCAATAAGACCGTTCATCAATATGGGGGTTTAAGGGGCGTTAGCCCCTTCTATAAAAATGTGGAGAAAGTGGCTGCCATAGAAGAAGAAATGACACAAGATGATTTTTTTGAGTGGCCATTGTTCAGGGAGTTAAGGCAGGATGTTGAATATGATAACAGGATAAAGAAAGCGTTCAGTAAAAAAATAAGGCAGTCAAGAACGGCTGAAAGGCGGGCGAAGCCCCAGATATTCTTATATGGGGAGTTTTAGAGGGGCGCAAAGCCCCTCTTTTTTATTTCCCCTTCCCCTTATCAAGGGGAAGGGGATAAAGGGGATAGGGTTACCTAATAAAAATTTAAAGAGGGGTGAGGTAGATAAACAACCTCAGTGTAGAAGACTTTGCTCCTTAGTGCTAGAATATGGGAGAAAACTTTTTACACTAATTTGAGGGGAAAGCCCAAAATGTCGGCAGATAATTTACCACTAGGGCACCGAAAGAGGCTTCGGGAAAAGTTCATTAAGTCGGGTCTTAAGGGCTTCCACGACTATGAAATCATTGAATTGCTCCTGACCCTGGGCTCACCACGCAAGGACTGTAAACCGCAGGCAAAGGAAGCCATTAAAAGATTTAAGACCTTGAGAGGGGTCCTGGAGGCTCCTCCCGAGGAACTACAGCAAATAGAAGGCATTGGTCCCCATTCTGTCTTTGGTATCAAGCTGGTGCAGGAAGTAGCCAGAGAGTTCCTTAAACAAAAAATTATGGATAAGACTATTTATAAATCCTCCCAGGAGATTTTTGACTATCTCTACCACTCAATGCGCGACCTCAAGAAAGAGGTATTTAAGGTTATTTATCTAAATAGCCAAAATCAGATTATTGAAACAGTCGACCTCTTTGAAGGCACCGTGAATAGCAGCGTTATCTCCCCTCGTGAGGTTATAGAGGGTGCCATTAAATACAATGCTGTCTCCCTCATTTTTGTCCATAACCACCCTGCCGGCGACCCCGAGCCCAGCCAGAATGATAAAGACGTAACTAGAGACCTGGTCTATGCCGGGGCTATTATGCGGATTAGAGTCCTTGACCATATCATAATCGGCAATGACCGATACTTTAGCTTCGCCGGTGAAGGGCTCATTGAGCAATACGAGCTGGACTTCTTGAAAATTAAAATGGGGGGAGTATCCGAGGCTAAACGAAGACTATACCGGGCTGGATTATTTCACCCCTGAGACCCCTGGGCAAAGAGGAGATAAGGATTTGTCCTTACCTTTTCCCATTATTCTCGTTATAATATACAAACCGATTGATATATTCGTGGCGATGTCCACACCAACACTGTTGAGAATGTCTGGAGCCTCTTTAAGCGGTCTGTTATCGGTTCTTATCATAAAATCTCTACTAAACATCTTGATGCCTACCTAGACGAATTAGAATGGCGGTTTAATAACCGTGATAATCCCTATCTGTTTAGGGATACGCTATTAAAGCTCATTAACTCTGATAATCTGGAATATAAAGAACTCATTAACCCTTAACCTCGGTTTCTCCAATAATGCGCTGTAATGTAGACTTACGGCACTTCCATGTGATTAGCGCAATTACTAAGCATATAACCGACAGAAATAGAAAAACCCAGAATCCGTATTGAGCCAACAGTTTAGCCTCCTCTGTTAAAATTCCCTCCAATATCGCATCAATTTTTAGCCCAATTGCAAGCAGGATAAATGTCAAGGACAACGAGCCAAAGAGGGATGTTGCTGTATTGAGTAGGGTAATACTCTGCATCTCATTTTCATTCAAAGGATAACATTTCATATCACGCACCGTTGTGACGGGGCGAACAAAAGCCCCGCCCGATAAAATGTTAAGTTCTTCCTGTTTCCTTGGGGATGATTTCTGTTTATTTGCCATCGGAAGCCTCCCCCGAAGCAAATATCCCCATAACCATTGCATTGAAGTAAAGCGTATACCCACATGTAGAACAAATCAACATGACTTGAGGGGATATCGGGCCACCCAAAATAGTCCCCGTTGAACTGAAATTTATAGGTGTGACCGTATAGTCTCCGATTACCCAATTGTTGTCGTGCGAAACTGGACACAGGTTGGATGCTTTCCATTTTTCCTCTAGCCATTCCTTAACCTTCTCTTTTTCTTCTGGGCTAAGTTTTCCCTTCTTGTCTGGCATAGCTCCCTCCCACCATTATTGGTGGTGAAAGCTTAGCACCCCCTTGGCATTGCGTCAAATAAAAAACCCCTATTCTACCACTTAACATATTTCTTGACATCCTTTCTATCCGATGTATAATCAGCGCTATAAGGAGGTGTTTTTTATGACAATCGAAACTATCTGGACAACAGTTGCCGTTGCAGGCTTTATAATACTCGTAGAGGGCACAGTAAGCGCAGTGGTGAATAAAATCTCTAAACGTGACTTTCGAGGTGATATTATTAGGGGAATAGCTGGCGTAGTAGTATTTGCAATAGGCTTCTTGTCACTTCTTTTTCCCCCGTTTTGGATTTAATAGCCCCCCGTGCTACCTTGCATCAAGTATATAATCACGAATATATTAATATATAAAGGAGGGATTAATGGAAAGGTTTTTAATACTGGTTTCGGTGGCAGTGATAGCTACCTCCCTGGTAGCTGGCTGCGCTGGAGAGGTTCAGACCTACACTGATTCAGGGCAAGCCATAAGCATCGGCGTTAATCAGGAGTTTGTTATCGCTCTCGGCTCTAATCCTACCACCGGCTATGGCTGGCAGGAAAGCTACGATGAGACCGTGCTTGAGCTGGTAGAAAAAACATATAAGCCGGGCGAGGAGGCTGAACAGGATGTGGTTGGTGCCGGCGGTATTGAGTATTTCCGGTTCAAGACACTGAAGGCAGGTGAAACTGAGATAACCCTGGCCTATAAGCGACCGTGGGAAGAGCCAACCCCGCAGGATACAACAAAGGTATTTACCATTAGCATAAAGTAACCCTTACCGAATGCTGGCTGAGGCTTCCAGAGAGAGAAGATACCCCTTCATCTCCACTCCCCCACTAAAGCCACCGAGTTTACCATCGCTGGCTACCACCCGGTGACAGGGGACGATAATAGGCAGAGGGTTTCTGCTTAATGCCTGTCCCACCGCCCGTGCCACCCCGGGTCGCTTAATCTGCTCCGCCACCCAGAGGTAGCTCCTGGTCTTACCATAAGGGATGAGCCTGGTTATCTCCCACACCTGGCGCTGAAAGGGGGTGGCTCCGGAGAGGTCAAGCTCATCGGGGAAGGCTACCTGATAACCGCCAAAGTAAGTCCTGAGGCGTTCCATTAAGTCCTCAAACCAGCGGGGAGACCAGGTGGCATAGTTTACCCTGGCACCCAGTAGCTGGCGCGCTTCTTGAACTGAGGGCTGGGGTAAAGTGGTGACCAGCAGCCCCTTTGCCGAGCCCAAAATTCCTATCCAACCCTTATTGGTACGGCAAGCGGTGTATTTTAGCTCTCCGGGCGCAGTATCACCCCGGGTAGTGGTAGACTGCCTTTCCACCAGTTTCTTGCCTTTATTTTGGACTACAGAGGCTGTGGTTATAGCTAGGGGCGCCGGCTTGACCAATTAGATGGTTTGCCGACGACGTTGGAGATAAGCCGCCAGGAAGATTAAAAAGATACCCAGCACAATACAGACTATCACCCTAATGATTAAATCTATGTCCATACTGAGGAAGAAGGCCAGGGTATATATGCCCGCCAGAATGGACAGCCCATACATCACGGAGTGGGCTTTAACTGGCTTTTTCTTGACTGCCCGCCAGATTAGCCAGCCGATAAAAGCCAGCGATAACAGTACGGCAATAGCGATTAACATCTCAACTACCAGCCTCTTTCCTCAAAGTATTTCCCCAGGGAACCAAACATGCCCACCACCAGCATGAGGCAAGCCAGCTTCCCCGGCTCGGACAGGTATTTCACATACTCCGCAGCGAGATAGGCTATACCGGCAATGCAGAACAGGAAACCGAAACCATATAGTATGTAAGTTCTCATCTTTTTTTAAGCTCTCACTTTATCTGGGCGGCATCAGCTCAGGGTAACCAGGCTCTTCGGGCGAGTAAAAGCGGACTATTATTTTCCGTTCCACATCCCCGTGATTTATCTCTACCGTGTAATCATCAATTCCCCAGCCCGCCTTTTCCAGTTCCTGGCTGGTCAGCGTCCACTCTATTTTTGCCTCATCAAAGGGTTCTATTGCCTTGTCCTCAGCCACTAAATCAATTATCTTGGCGTCCTCTTTCCATACTGATACCTGAATTGCGGTGTCATAGCTGGAAAAGCGGCGGTTATCCACTTCATAACTGAAGAATACCTTGTCTCCCCAGTCTGTTCTTACCGAGGGGTCGTAGCGGTCCCATTGGTCGGGTTCTACGGTCTGCTCATATTCTCCGGTGGTTATATGGAGGGTATCATAGAGACCCATATAGCCATCAAAAACAAAGATGGCGATAACACCGATAAAGCAAGCCAGAGCTAGATATAAGAATAGATTTCTTCTCATTGGTTATATTTTACCACGAGAGCCAGATAAAAAGATACTGGTTCAGACATTTTATTCCAGTTCCGGCTCAATAAGGCCGTAGTTGCCGTCCTTGCGCCGATATAACAGGTTAAGCTTTTCGGTATCAGCATTGAAGAACAGGAAGAAATCATGACCCAAAAGCTCCATCTGGTCTATGGCTTCATCCACCGACATTGGCTTAATGGCAAACCGCTTAACCTTAATCACCCTTTTTGACGGTGGTGTCGTCGTTACCTCCTGTCTGAGTTCACCTCTGGCCAATGAGCTACCCCTTCCCTTTTTATACAACTTTCCCTTGTAATGCTCGATTTGCCGATTCATAATGGCGACTACTTTATCAATAGCTGTGAATAGGTCTTCTCCTCTCTCCTCAGCCCGAAGCAGGGTGCCACTGCTGTTTACCGTTACCTGCACCACGAAGTGCTGCTGGGGAGACTTCGTCTTTTCTTCAGTTATTTCTACCTTGGACTCCATAATATTAGGCAGATGGCGGCTGAGCTTGCTCAGTTTGCGCTCAATGTAGCTGCGTAATGTTGGTGATAGCTGTGTGTTTTTACCGGTTATCTGTAGCTCCATTGATTCGTGTTTCTCCCCTCTTTAACTCGCTTAAATCTCTCTGGCCAGCACTAACCCCCACACTGAGCTCGCCCCGGCGGCTTTCAGTGCCGCCGCACAGGCATCAAGGGTAGCCCCAGAGGTGGAGACATCATCTATAAGTAATACTCGCTTATCCTGTAGCCTGCGGTCACGGCAGGCGAAAGCATCAGCTACATTACCCCGCCGTTCGTCCACGGTCGATGCCCTAGTCTGGGGTGGGGTATGCTTCTGTCGGACGAGGCAGTCATCGACTACAGGTAAATTGATGAGCTTGCCTAGCTCCTGAGCCAGCAGGCGGGATTGATTATAGCCGCGCTCCCGTAATCGTTTCTGGTGTAGTGGCGCCGGCACCAGAACTTCTCCGGGCATGGGGTTGGTGACGAGATAGTCATGCAGAAATCCAGCTAGCGTCACCGCCAGGGCTCTAAGGTTTTTGTATTTTAGCTGATGTATCGCCTGGCGCATTACTCCATCAAATCGAAATGGAGAGCGAATGCCATCTATCTCTGCCCGCCAGCTCACACAGCCCGGACACAGTATGCCACTGAGTTGGGGTTTACCACACCGGGGACAGAGTGGGGGCATAATTCGAGGTAGCGAGCGGCGACAGGAGGAGCAAATAAAATCCCCTTCTTTCCCACAGCCTACACACCACTGGGGAAATAAGAGGTCAAGTGCTATCCCCTTGAGCTTAGCTACTTGAGGAAGCACATTCATCACCTATAATCTGGATTTTCAGGGTGAATCGCTATTCTAGCGGGAGCGGGCACCTTGAGACGCCCCGCTCAAAATGGGTTCATTAAGGTAAATATCGCCATTCCTTATTTTCAGGTTGAAGCCGCAATCAGGATTGGTGCAAACCCATGCTTTGTAAAGAATGTCTGCCCCTTGACTGCCAAAATCAGATAGGGGCACCAGGTCGCCTGTCTTGCACTTCAGGCATTTGGGAAAATTGAATTGTTCCACGGAGTCCACCTCCCGACCAAATTTGAATATTTTGTAGTATACACTAAGTGGTGGCGGTTGACAAGGGCTTCTTTAGCCCGACTTCGCTAATCCAACTATAAATAGCCCCTTCCCTGGTTAGCTGGCTCTTCATCAGGCTGATAGCCTTTACTTTAAAGGTATAAGCCTCTTCAAATCTGGTGCCAGCAATAGTCTGCCCGAACCTTTGCCGTTCATCCAGTGATGTCCGGTCACGAAGGCGAGCCAGGGTCAGGTGGGGGGTAAATGGTCGAGACTCGGGGGCAAAGCCCAATCGGGCTAGATTAGACTCAATGTTTTGCTGAAGCTGGCTTAGCTTATCTACTTCCCCGCTTATCCCCACCCAGATTACTTGAACCCGCCTCAAATTAGGGAAAACGCCTAGCTCCTTTACCTTTACCTCGAAGGGGGATATTCCCTGGACAGCTGCCTCCATCGCCCTGGTTATTTCACCGGTCTTATCTATAGCTACACTGCCCAGGAACTTTAGCGTCAGGTGAATACTATCCGTGTCAACCCACTTCACCCAAGGTTGCTCGCCCACCTTCAGCCGAGCTTGTAACCGGGAAAGCCCTGCTTTTACCTCATCAGGTAGCTCAATAGCAATAAACGAGCGGACTTGCTCCATAACTCAAGCCTTCTCCGGCTAGCCTTTGATACCCAGTAGCCTCTGGGCATTACCCGATAGGATAAGGCTCTTGGTTTCCTCAGGCAAATCCAGAGAGTCAATCTCCTTAAGCAGTCGCCCCGGTGTCAGCAAGGGGTAGTCAGTGCCAAAAAGAATCTTGTCAGCACCGACCAGCTGGATAACCTGATTATATATCTGAGGACTATATAGAAAAGGCGAAGCTGCGGTATCAAAAAAGACATTGGTCATCGCCTGTTTTACCTCAGGCATTAAGGCATAGAAGGGTAAACCACCACCCCAATGGGCACAGACTATGGTTAAATCAGGGAAGCTGGTGATGAAGGGATAGAGCATATCTGGGGTAACACTCCCCTTGCCCGGGTACTCATGACCTACTGGCTCCGAGGTGTGGGTGAGCAGAATTAGCTTGTGCTTGGCTATTACCTCAATAAAGGGTTTCATCATCTCCTCATCCCTGAGGTCGAATAATTGTAAATCCGGTCTCATCTCACCAACCCCTCTTATTCCACCTTTGACGCAGCGCTCTATTTCAGCAATGGCGGCTTCATAGGAGTTGGGCTGGACACTGCAGAAGCCTATCAAACGGTGGGGGTAGCGGGCAATCGACTCTAAGATGTAGTCGTTGGTTTCAACACACATCTCGTGCGTAATCCAGCCATAATTAACAATAACTGAAATGTCAACCCCGTCTTTATCCATGCTGGCAATGAGTTCATCAGCCGTGGCCAGTCTGGCTTTGGGATTGGAGTAGAGGATAGCGAAACAGGGGTCACTATCAATATACTTACTGCGGTTTTTCTTTATCTGGGGCGAAAATACATGGGTGTGAAAGTCAATAATCATGGTCACTTCAGCCTTTTATCATGGCTTTTTTCTGGCTCTTCGGCAGGTGTCTCCTCGGCCGCTGCCTCAACCTCCTCCTCAGCTGGTGCCTCAACCTCAGCTGCTACCTCTTCTATCACCCGGGCTTCGCTTACCTTCACTACCATTTGGTCGGGGTCGGTAAAGACAGTAATATCCGGGCTAAGAATGATGTCCCTGACATGGATTGACTGCTCCACCTCCTCCAGCGAGCTCAGGTCAACCTCTATCTGGGGTGGAAGATTATCCGGCAGGCACTCAATACTCAGACTGGTGAGAGTATGGGTCAGCATACGTCCCTTTACCTGCATGGCTGGGGCTCCGCCAACCATGACAATAGGAATATCTGCCTTTATCTTTTCCATCTTTCGTATTTGGTAGAAGTCGACGTGGAGCAGTTGTCTACCTATTACATCCTGTTGAATTTCGCGGATGAATACACTCCTGGGTTGCTTATCGGCGTCAATCTCCAGAGCAATAAGTCTGGTTGTTCCTGCCTGAGCTATAATCCGCTTAAGCTCAGCGGTGTCACACTGCAGGTGAAGCGACTCCAGACCGTGTCCAAAAAGGTGGGTGGGGGTGATGCCCTGTCGGCGTAAAAATCTCGCCTTCTTACCTAATATTTCTCTTTTAGTAGCTTGTAATGTTAGGTCTGCCATTTATCTTCTCCTTACTATCACTCTATTTAAGCAGAGATAGAGGTGAAAATCAATTCGGTCTGGCGATGAGGTTTAGTTAAAAGTGGTAAACTATGGGGGTATGGGGAAGAGGGTTTCACGGCACATTGAAGGATAGGACTGACGTAGTGCGTGGTTTTGCTAACATGGACACGGCACGCCTATTAACCGATGCGTGGTTAGTATTCTATAACTCAGGAAAGAACACACAACGTTAAACGATAATAAGAACCTAAAGAGGCTACCAATGAAAAAATTACAGGGGAAAGAATTAATAGAATTACTCAAAGAAGACCCATTGCTACGTTACAAAGAGTTGAGGTCAGAGGATGTTGTAAGTCTATTCTTGGCTACAAGGAGTCCAAGAAAAACTGCTCTACGTAGAACAAAGCCAAACATTCGTAGGTATGTACTCAGTTTTTTTGAAGACGGGATTAATGCATATCAGTATCTTTTTGACCGTGCATCTATATATTACACCGCAACAGCCGTAGAAATGGGATTACTCTTTAAGTTTAGAAATAGAGTTAAGCAAGCAACGAGAAATAACCCCGAATTATCAATAGACTTCTATTGGCTCATAAACCAATCTAAACTTGATGACGATACAAAGAAACTAGCCCACGATATTAGGATAATGAGAAACTGTTATATACATTATCAGAATATAATAGCTTATAGAGCAAAGCAGCAAGATGAATATAAAGATTTAATTAAGCAAGGAATATTACGACCTGAAGCTGCTAACCTACTTCCTAGAGATAAACAGGACATCCCTATACACATAGAACACTTGGAAAGAAAACAGGAAATAATGACTTTTATTCGAAAGCGAATTAAGGAGCATATGAATTGGGTAGGTAGCGCTATTTCTCGTTTAAATACATACAAAAAGAGAAATAATGACACCACAATATTAAAATTAGATGAACTACTATTAGTATATGGTGTTGAGGCTCTCGATGCTCTAACATGCATCAGATGGAGTTTTAAAGTTCTTAAGGCATTGTATATTATCTAATTTAGAATACTCTGCTTATTATTGCAGAGGAATAGGAGACACAGTGAAAGTATCAACCACGATTGAACTTAACCGGCGATGAGACTATTTATAGACTTGAGTCTGAAAATTGTTGTATAATTAATTAGATACAGGGGTGTTGATGTCGCTATCGGAAATGGGAAATTCATTATCCAAAGCCTCGGCAGAGAATGTGAGCGCCGAGGTTTTTTCGTCAGCCATAGCCGAAGCTAAACCGTTATCGGTCAAGGAAATGAAGGCTATAGCTAAAAGGCTGCGCCGCCACATTATTTCGATGATAGGCAGGGCAGGCAGCGGTCACCCCGGTGGCTCCTTATCAGCGGTGGAGATTGTTATCGCCCTTTATTTCCGGGTACTTAGACATAAACCCCAAGACCCCGGCTGGTCAGACCGGGACCGGTTTATCCTCAGTAAGGGACATGCTGCCCCGGTGCTTTATGCCGTTCTGGCGGAGTGTGGCTATTTCCCGGTAGATGAGCTAACCACGCTACGACGGCTGGATACTCGCCTTCAGGGTCACACCGACTGTACGGTTACCCCCGGGGTGGAGATGTCAGCCGGTGCCCTGGGGCAGGGATTATCCTTTGCTATTGGTGTCGCCCTCGCCAGTCGGCTCAACTCACAGAAGTATAGGGTGTATGTGCTACTGGGTGATGGTGAGTGTAATGAGGGGCAGGTGTGGGAGGGGGCTATGGCTGCCGCCCACTTTAAGCTGGATAACCTGGTGGCAATTGTGGATAACAACGGACAGCAGATTGACGGCTGGAACCGTGAGGTAATGAATCTTGACCCCTTTAATAAGAAATGGCAGTCCTTTGGCTGGCATGTTATTGAGGTTGATGGTCACGACCTTACCCAGCTTACTCAAGCCTTTGACCAGGCAAAACTGGTTGAAGGGCAACCAGTGGTCATCATTGCCCATACTATCAAGGGCAAAGGGGTCAGCTTTATGGAGAATAACCCCGATTTTCACGGTAAGGCTCCCAATGCTGAACAAGTAGAGATAGCCCTGAAGGAGCTGGAGTAGAAATGCCCCAGGAAGTTTCCCTGAGGGAAGCCTATGGCCAAACCCTGATTGAGCTGGGTAAGGAGAATCCGGATATCGTGGTGCTGGATGCTGACCTGTCACGGTCAACTATGACCTGTTTCTTCGCCAGAGAGTTTCCCGAGCGCTTCTTTGACTGCGGTATCGCCGAGCAGAATATGGCAAGTATTGCTGCCGGATTAGCCGCCTCAGGTAAAATACCCTTTGCCAGCACCTTTGCTGTTTTCGTCCCCGGTCGCTGTTTTGACCAGATTCGTATGTCCATTGCTCAGCCGGGGCGGAATGTTAAGCTGGTAGCCAGTCACGGTGGCATCAGCGTTGGCGAGGATGGCACCTCACACCACTCCATTGAAGACCTGTCCCTGATTGGTTCCCTGCCCGGCTTCACCGTTATCGTTCCTGCCGATGCCATTGAGACCGCTCAGGCAGTAAGAGCCGCTGCCGCCAGCTATGGACCGTTCTACATCAGGCTGTGCCGTCCCAAATTACCGCTGGTCTATAACCAGGATTACCGCTTTAACCTGGGTAGGGCAGTAACTATGCGGCCGGGGGAAAGAGTAACCATTATCGCTATCGGTATTATGGTGGCGGCAGCCACTGAAGCCGCCGATAACCTGAAGCGGGAAGGCGTAGACTGCCGCGTATTGAATATGTCCACCCTCAAGCCTGTTGATGAGGCGGCTATAATTAAGGCAGCCACTGAGACCGGGGCTATTGTTACCGCTGAGGAGCACCTGGAGCATGGCGGGCTGGGCAGTATTGTAGCCCGGGTGGTAGCCAGACACCACCCCGTGCCGATGGAGATGGTAGCCATCAAAGATACCTATGCCAAATCAGGCAAGCCTGCCGAGCTTCTACAGCGATACGGACTCACCGCCAAAGATATTGAGCAGGCGGTTCGTGGAGTGATAAAGAGGAAGGGCGGATAAGCATGGTTGATTAAACCTTGATGAATTTGGAGATTTCTACTACTCGCCTTGTCCTGATGAAATGGGAAAAACTTAATGGGCAAGGCTTTTTTGTTTTCTCATTGGTGCCGGGGGCGGGACTCGAACCCACAAGGACAAAGTCCGGCGGATTTTAAGTCCGCTGCGTCTGC
>CAZCLE010000035.1:0-11660 GCA_964499445.1 uncultured Dehalococcoidales bacterium | reverse complement strand
CCCAGTGATGAGATGAAGGGGCGGCTTATCGGACGAGAGGGTCGTAATATTAGAGCTCTGGAGCAGGCTACCGGCGTTGACCTAATTGTTGACGATACCCCTGAGGCAGTGACCCTATCTAGCTTTGACCCGGTGCGGCGGGAAGTAGCTCGCCAAGCGTTGAATAAGCTTATCCTTGATGGTCGTATTCATCCGGCTCGCATTGAAGAGGTGGTAGCCAAGACCAAGGAGGAGGTAGATGCTACTATCTATAGCGCTGGAGAGCAGGCAGCCTATGAGGCAGGAGTTCACGGATTGCGCCCCGAGTTAATCAAGTTGCTTGGTCGCCTTAAATATCGCACCAGCTACGGACAGAACGTCTTAGCCCATAGTGTTGAGGTCGCCCATTTAGCGGGTATGATTGCTTCCGGCCTGGAAGCCAATGTTGCCATAGCTAAGAAAGCCGGGCTGCTTCATGACATTGGTAAGGCGGTAGACCGCGAGGTGGAGGGCACTCACGCTGCCATCGGAGCTGACCTGGTTAAGCAATGGGATAAATCTCCTGAGGTAGTTCAGGGCATCGCTGAGCACCACTTTGAAACTGATACTGTCAGCCTTTGGGGCTTTATCGTCTCAGCGGCTGATACCATCAGTAGCGCTAGACCAGGAGCCAGGCGTGAATCGTTGGAGGGCTACTTGAAGCGACTAAAGGCACTAGAAGACATAGCCAATGACTTCAAGGGGGTGGAGAAGTCCTTTGCCATTCAAGCCGGACGTGAAATCCGTATCCTGGTCAAGCCAGAAGAGATTGATGATTTAGGGGCAATGAGACTTGCCCGAGATATCGTTAAGAAAATAGAGGAAGGATTAGAATACCCGGGGCAAATAAAGGTTACCGTGCTCCGGGAGACAAGAGCCGTAGACTATGCAAAGTAGGGAACGCTAGTGTTGGTATTAGTGGTTGGTGACATAATTGGCAAGCCGGGCAGGAGAGCAGTAAACATGCTTTTGCCCGACCTGCGACAGGAATATGGGATTGATATGGTTATTGCCAATGCTGAGAATCTGGCTGGCGGTATAGGACTAACTTCAACTACAGCTAGGGAACTACTTGATGCTGATGTGGATGTGTTGACCTCAGGTAACCATATATGGGCTCAGAAGGAGATTATCCCCTACCTCGACGGTGAAATGCCTATTCTGCGCCCATTAAATTATCCTCCCGGCGTGCCGGGTAGGGGCTACATTGTTAAAGGTCAGGTTTTGGTGGTTAATTTGATAGGGAGAACCTTTATGGGGAATTTCGATTGCCCGTTTAGGGCTATGGAGCAACTACTGGCCGAGCTTAAGCCCAAGCCGCCGGTTATTATTATTGATTTCCATGCTGAGGCAACGTCGGAGAAGATAGCACTGGGGCGATACCTTGACGGTCGAGTCAGCGCTGTGCTCGGCACCCATACTCATGTAGGCACCATTGATACTCAGTTGCTTCCTCAGGGCACCGCCTATGTTACCGATATTGGCATGACCGGCCCTGTTGATTCGGTTATAGGTGTTGACACCGAGGCGGTAATTGACCGCTTTCTGACCATGATACCTCATCGCCTGCCGGTGGCAGGAAAGGGCAAAACAATATTTAACGCCGTCCTGGTTAGCATAGACAAGGATAGTGGTAAGGCGATAAGCATCGACCGAATCTACCGGGAGGTTGAGCAGTAATGTCTGAGGTAGACCTTCATATACATTCCACCGCTTCTGACGGTCGGCTTAGTCCGGCAGAAATTGTCCATACCTCGGTGGAGCTGGGGTTAACCGTCATTGCCCTTACTGACCATGATACTGTGGACGGTATCGCTCCTGCCCTAGCTGAGGCTAAAGCCTTTCCCTGGCTAAAAGTTATACCCGGTGTTGAAATTAGCACCGATATGCCGTCTGACGAGGTTCATGTTCTAGGCTACTTTATAGATTACACTGACCACGAGCTACGGACCAGCCTGGAGAGGATGCGCAATTCCCGGCAGCAACGGGCTCAGAGGATGATTGCTAAACTGGGGAATCTAGGCATCCCCATTGAGTGGCAACGAGTCCAGAAAATAGCTGGTAGCGGCTCTGTAGGCCGCCCTCACCTGGCTCAGGCTATGTTGGAGAAGGGTTATATTACCTCGATTAAGGAAGCCTTTACCAAGTATATAAGCCGAAGTGGGCCGGCTTATGTGGAGCGGGACAAGATGACCCCACCAGAGGCAGTAGAACTAATACTGCGGTCTAACGGGCTGCCAGTATTGGCGCATCCGCTATTTATCAGCGACCCGGAGAAGTTGGTGGTTGAGCTGAAGGCAGCCGGTCTGGTAGGTATTGAAGCTTACTACGATAACTATACTGCTGACGAAATCGATAGGCTGGTTAGCCTAGCCAATAAATATAATCTTATTGCCAGCGGGGGTAGTGACTTTCATGGTCTGGATGCCGCCACTGAGACTATGATTGGTGGCGCCGATGTGCCAATAGAAGTGGTGGAGCAACTTATAGCTCTGGCAGATAGCAGCAACCGGCGAAGTTAGCCAACCCCCTAGTCTCTAGATAGCGTCCCCAGAAATCAGGATTGCTGAGTTAAATTAAACGGGGACTGATAAACGGTCTTACCAAGGAAACTTATGGCTATTGAGTTTGGGCTATTAATAGTAGGTGCCTATCTTTTGGGTTCGGCGCCAGCCGCCTATCTAGTGGCTAAGTGGTTCCGTGGCGTAGACATCAGGCAGTATGGGAGTGGCAATGTGGGGGCAACCAATTTATTGAGGTTGACCTCCAAACGACTGGCTATTCCGGTAATCATCTTTGATTTAGGTAAGGGAGCGGTAACGGTTGGGGCAGCTCAACTATTGGGTATGAGTCTCGCCCAGCAGGTAATAGTAGGATTAGCCACCATTGTTGGACATAACTGGCCGGTATTTCTCCGTTTTAACGGGGGGAGAGGGGTTCTAACCACATTAGGCGTCGCCTTCGTACTTCCCGTGCTGAATAATTTGGCGCCCACGTGGATACTAGCCTTTGGTCCTATAGCCTTAGGTAATATATTTATTATTCACAACGTACCACTGGGAATAGTCACTGGCATAGCCTCTCTACCCTTGGTTAGCTGGGGGGTTGGTGAGCCCCTCCCCTTAACCTTGGGTTTCTTAGCTATGTTTCTGATACTAGCCATCAGGAGATTGATGGCTCAGCCACCGGTTAGGGTCGCCTCAATCAGTAAAAAACAGATACTCCTTAACCGGTTGCTTTTTGACCGGGATATAAGGGATAGGGAAGCCTGGAGACATCTGGTATCTGAACAACGGAAGAAGCCGGGGAAAGGTTGACGACAACAAAATGAGATGCGCCACCCACCCTGATGTTGAAACTAACCTTAGGTGCGGTAAGTGTGGTAAGCCGATATGTCCCAAGTGCCTGGTGCAGACGCCGGTGGGAGCTAGATGTCTGGATTGCGCTAGGCTGTACAAGCTACCTACCTTTAAGGTTACTACCCAACATTACCTGAGAGCGGTAGGAACGGGGATAGGCATGGCTATTGCTTGTGGCCTCATCTGGGGATTGATAATAGGTTTGTTCCCCTTCGGTTACTTGAATTTCCTGTTGGCGGCTGGTGCTGGCTATGCTATCGGGGAAGTAGTTAGCCTTTCCGTCAACCGAAAGCGAGCCACCGGGTTAGCCGTCGTTGCTGGCGCCGCCGTGGTCGTAAGCTACGTGGTTAGCCTCCTTTGCCCGTGGGGGTCGGCTTTGGTTCTATTTAGCCTACGATTTCTGGTGATTGACCTGCTCGCTCTGGCTCTGGGTATTTTTGTAGCTGTAACCCGTTTGCGCTAGAAGGGCTTTTAAATAAAATCAACCACCGATTTTTTCGGTTACCCGCTTTACCACCCCTGACATTGCCTCCCCAGCCTTAGCCCTGATTACCACTGTAGCCTGCCTGTCCATAGGGGTGGGGCTGAGATTGATGATAACTAGTTTGGCTCCCCGCCCTACGGCGTATTCAGGCATATAGGCGGCGGGATAAACCACCAGGGTCGAGCCAATCACGATAAATAGGTCGCACTTGTAGGCGCGGGAGGTCGCCTCCAGTAATACCTCCCTGGGCAGTGATTCGCCGAAGAAAACAATGTCTGGTTTCAGGATGCCACGGCACGCCTCACAATCGGGGATTTCTTCACCCTGGTCCAGCCTGGCTTTAATCTGGGTCAAGGGATAACGCTGACCACAGCTCAAGCATACTACCCACTGCTTATTGCCATGGAGTTCAAATACCTTGTCATCGGGCACCCCTGCCTGCTGATGGAGATAATCTATATTTTGGGTAATGACACAATCCAGCCTACCCAATCTATCCAGTTCAGCAATAGCATAGTGGGCCGGGTTTGGCTTAGCCTCAGTGATTAGGTATCCTTCCTGAAACATCTGCCACCGCTTTCTCCTGCCTTCAGGGTCACTGATGAACTTCTGATAGGTGAAGTCTTCAGGGTCATACCGGTCCCAGATGCCGCCGGGACTGCGAAAATCAGGAATTCCCGACTCAGTGCTAACCCCAGCCCCGGTAAAGACTACCATCCTTTTGGCATCAAGAATTAGGTCAGCTACCTGGTCAATAAGGGTGTCCATCTCCGGTTCTGCCATTAAATTAACCTGCTTTTAATTTTACTCTTATCTTAATTGTCTTGGCTAATAGCGTCAAGGCTGACATAGTAGCGGCAAAGGTTATTGAGGCAACACCGCTGACAAAGAGGGCGGTTACGGCAGGTGTCCTTAGCCAGGCCGACCAGCAGGGCATGGTATTCGTTAAATAGCCCGGCATCGGCGGGCAGATTATTCATAAAAAGGGTCTGATAGGCAGCATAGTTATTACTTTTCGGGGCGAGACCAATACGGTTGATGATGCGACGGGTATAAGCATCAATAACAAAAATTGGCTTGCCGGCAGCATAGAGTATTATAGAATCGGCTGTCTCCTGTCCGATACCGTGGATGGAAAGAAGCTGCTGGCGAAGGTAGTCGGTATTATGGGCAAACAGCTTATCAAGGTCGTCATCATAGTATTCCCCCAGCCAGTGAGCAAAGGACTTGAGCTTTAGGGCTTTAGCGTTATAGTAACCGCAGGGGTGGATAAGCGTAGCCACTTCGGTATGGGAGAGCCGGCGCAGTGCTTTTGGTGACAGTGCCTTAGCTTCTTTTAGATTGGCGATAGCCTTCTCCACATTTAGCCAGGCGGCTGATTGGGTAAGGATGGCGCCGACTATTATCTCAAATGGCTCCGGTGCCGGCCACCAATATTGAGGTCCGTAGCCAGCCATAAGTTGATGGTAGATGTTTAGTAAACTCTGGCTTATAGCTTGATTACCCATGAAGGCACTTTAGCCTCAGTTACCGCATCAAGTCCGGGGATGTAGGGCTTTATATCAATTACCGGGGTGCTATCAATGGCATCAAGCCCTTCAACCTTCAATATATTGCCCTGGCGCTGGAGCAGCCTAACCGTAGTTACGCCTACTGGATTCGGTCTATATGGCGTCCTGGTGGCAAAAAGCCCCACCAGAGGCAGTTCTTGCCTGCCTCGGGGGTGAATCTTAGTCGGCACCTGGCCCGGGGCAGGAACCTGGTGTATCCAGTAGATAACTATGATGTGGGAGAATTCCTCCAGTCCATCCAGAGCCTCAGTCAATCGGCTATCAACCACAATTTCAGAAACGATTTCCTCCCAGCCGGGCTCGGGTCGCTGATTAATTCCGTTTCTGACGATGCCTATCACTTTCAGGCTGATGTCAAGTAACTCTTCGGTCATTTTTGGTACTTCCCTCTAGCCATTATAACAGCATATCTACCACCAACAAAGAGAGGCTGCTTTTTAAAACAGCCTCTCGGTTATTCAGTATTATCCGCAGTACCGCTATTCCAGGGGGATAAGGGTTAACAGCTTCTTGGTAATCTCGGGATACTTGGCAATGAAGAGTAATTCATCTTCAACCAGTGGCTTTTGCGACTCAACATTGGCGTATCTTACCAACTCCAAAATCTCGGTAGCCTGTTCTCGGCTAGCAAACGATACCGCTGTCTTCATCTTCCCCATTATATGACTGAAGCCTGATATCCCGCTATATTCCCCGGCACTAATTTCTCTCCCGGTTTCTACGAGCTCGGGTTCACCCCTACCCAATTCTTCAAAGCCATATAGCTCATAGTTTTGCGGGTCCTTCAGTACCCCGTCAGCATGTATGCCGGATTCATGAGCAAAGGCATTAGCCCCAACTCCCGGCTGGTTGACCGGAATCGGTATCCCGAAGGCGTAGCTGGCAAACCTGGCTATTTTCCATGCCTTGGATAAATTAATGGAACCGCCCAACTGATATTTCTCAGCGAAACCCTTTGATTTAGTCGTCCCTAAAATGACCGCCACCAGGTCGGCATTCCCTGCCCTTTCCCCAATGCCGCTGATGGTAGTATTGATATAAACATCCTGCCCACCATCTATAGCCCCTCTAGCTCCGGCTATAGAATTAGCCACCGCCAACCCCAGGTCATCATGGCAATGGGTCTCAATAGCTATGCCAACATTTTCCGCCAGTTTCCTGATAGTTTCATAGATGGTGAACGGGTTATCATAGCCAAGAGTATCACAGTACCTGAACCTATCAGCTCCGTGCTCTTTAGCCGCCAGTCCGAATTTGATTAGAAAATCCAGGTCTGTCCTTGAAGCATCCTCAGCGTTAACCCCTATACTCTCGGCGCCGAGAGCCCGAGCGGCATCAACCGCCTCGACCATATCATTTATGATGTCATCCTTTGTCTTTCTTCCCTGGAACTTGCCCTCAATCATCTGGTCTGATGTGGATATCGAGAGGTTGAGATGCCGGATATTAGGTACCAGCTTAAAAGCCGTCTCTACATCACCGACGATAGCTCTTATCCACCCCTCCAAGCGGATAGGTTGCAGAACCCCCATCTCAGCTAGTTCTAGGTTAGCCTGCAGGTAGAGGGATTCGTGCTTGGTGGTAGGGAAGCCAAGCTCAGACTGAAAGACCCCCATCTCATTCAGGTAAATATTTATCATGGTCTTTTCCAGCTTGGATAAGCCAAGCTTCGCCGTCTGCACTCCGTCCCGATTGGTTACATCAATAATATAAATCTTGGGCATTGACTTAAACTCCTATAGAAGATTGATGATAGCATATGATTGCTATATTTAGCAAGCTTTTAGCTTGGTTTAGATGCCATAGCTCCTTATTATATGCTACAATTAACCAGTAAAACTTAGCGAGAGGCAGTTACATGAACTGGCAGCGAAGACTGCTAAGGGGGATATATGTCTTTACTGGTATCATAGCCGTCGGCACCGGTGGTTTTATAGCCATTGAGGGTTGGTCATTTCTGGATGCCCTTTATATGACCGTCATAACCATAACTACCGTCGGCTATGCCGAGGTTCATCCCCTTACTTCTGGAGGGCGGATTTTCAGTATCTTCTTAATTATCGGTGGCGTGGGTGGGGCATTATATGCCCTTACTGGAATTTTACAGTATATTGTAGAAGGTCACATTGGAACTACATGGGGGAGGCGAAGGATGAAAGCCAGCATTGCCAAGCTAGGAGGACATTTTATTCTTTGCGGTTACGGAAGAGTCGGACAGGAAATTGCCCGCACCTTTAAAGAAGAGGAGGCGCCCTTTGTGATTATTGATAAAAGTCCGGAAAGCATTGCCCAAGCCGAGCAGACAGGATACCTCTATCTGCAGGGTGATGCCACCAGTGATGAGGTGCTGAGGGAGGCTGGCATTGAACAGGATCGGGGTCTGGTGGCAGCCGTGGGTAGTGATGCCGATAACACCTACATTACCCTATCAGCTCGGCAGCTAAACTCTGCCCTATTTATTGAGACTCGCGCTTCCAGTAAAGAGGCGGGAACCAAGCTAAAGAGGGCTGGGGCTGACCGCATTGTGTATCCCCATAACATTGGCGGACGGCGCATGGCTATGCTAGCCCTGCGCCCAGCGGTGGTTGACTTTATTGATACCGTAGTCTGGGCGCATGGCCGAGAGATGCAGCTGGAAAATGTAGACATCAGTAAGAATTCCTCACTGGTTGGTTTGACAAGGAAGGCGGCTCGAAGCAAAATTGGCATTACCATCCTGGCAATGAGAAAGAAGAGCGGCAAGCTTCTGGCTAATCCTCCCGATGAAGAAACTATCGAGGATGGCGACCAACTAATTATCATTGGCACCAAAAAGCGGCTGGCGTCTCTGGAAGAGGCACTTGGGGGAGGTAAACCCAGCCGCTCAAAATAGATAAGCCTAGGAGTTTTCTAATGATTAAAAATAAGGTCGGTATTATCAATGTTACTGGTTATGCTGGTGTCGAGCTGGCAAGGCTACTATATCAGCACCCACAGGTAGAGCTTACCTCAGTTACCGGACGGAGTGCTGCCGGGAAGAGGCTGGGCGAGGTTTTTCCTCACCTGGCTGGCATAGAGCTAACCATTGAGGCTGAACTGGGGGAGGTTGATTTTGCCTTTTCCGCTATGCCCCATCAGGAGAGTGCTAAAGAGGTCATACCGTTGCTCAACCGTGGTATTAAGGTAGTGGATATCAGCGCTGATTTCAGACTGAAGGAGGCGGCGGAATACCCGGAGTGGTATGGCTTTACTCACCCTGACCCATCGCTACTTAAACAAGCCGTGTATGGTCTAACCGAATTATACCGGTCTCAGGTGGCTTCTGCTCAACTGGTGGCTAACCCTGGTTGTTATCCCGCTGGGGCGATTCTGGCTCTAGCCCCGGCGGTCAAGGCGGGGGTAATTGAGCCTGACATTATTGTTGACAGCAAGTCTGGTGTCTCTGGAGCCGGTAGAACCCCCAGCCTGCAAACCCACTTTTCTGAAGTCAATGAAGATGCTTCTGCCTATGCCCTGGATGGACATCGGCACCTGCCCGAGATTGTTCAGGAACTAAAGCTACTCCATCCCGAACCGCCACCGTTGGTGACCTTTGTTCCCCACCTGATACCAATGACCAGGGGCATATTAACTACTGGCTATGCCCCTCTGGCTCCAGGCAAGGTGGCTACTGGCCAAAAGGGGAGGGAAGAGTTAAGGCATATCTATCTGGACTTCTATCAGGGTGAGCCCTTTGTCAAGGTAGTAGAATTTCCTCCCCACACCAAGCACACCCTGGGGAGCAACCTATGTCTCATTTACCCCACCGTTGATGCTAGAACGGGGAGGCTCATAGTTACCAGCAGCATTGATAATCTGGGTAAAGGGGCAGCAGGGCAAGCCATCCAGAATATGAACCTTATGCTCGGCTTACCGGAAACTACCGGACTTGAGGCGTTAGCCCTTTACCCGTGAAACTCTGGGTTGTCCAGCCAGGGGATTAAAAGGGGCGGAGCCCCTTTTAGAAATTCTCCTCCCTCTCCCCTTCAAAGGAGAGTCAAAGAGAGGCGAAGCCTCTCTTATACAACTACTTCCCCCTCCCTTATGAAGGGAGGGGGATAAAGGGGGAGGGTTACCTAATAAAAAACCTAAAGGGTGAGGGGTTGGTAAACAAACCCTGAAATTCGTGGATTGACTTCATCCCGGCTATTCTTAAATTGTATTAGTATGAGAGAGGCAGCAGATACCGGCACCGGGGCTAAGGCAGGTGAGTTTAGCCGTATTGACTACCTGAAGATTGCCATCTTTGGCTTTGCCCTGTCTGCCCTCTGGGGTAGCCTCCATAGCGTGGTTTTACAGGTACGGCTGCTGGACTTTGTTGCCGAGTCGCAGAAGAATACCTACCTCGGACTTCTTACCTTTACCGGATTGGTGGTGGCTATGGCGGTTCAGCCGGTGGCTGGAGCGATTAGCGACCGCTCAAGTTTTAGCTGGGGACGCCGGCGCCCTTACATCCTTCTCGGTACCATCGCCGCTATTTTCTTCCTGTCCGGAATAGGCTTTAGTAGTAGCTTCGCCACTATTCTCATCTTTTACTGTCTGCTCCAGGCTAGCTCCAATACGGCGCAGGCTTCCTACCAGGGTTTTATCCCCGACCTGGTGCCTGAGGGGAAGAGAGGTATTGCTTCCGGGGTGAAGAGCCTGCTGGAGATAGTGGGCGGGGTTGCCCTGCTGTATCTGTTAGCCCTCTTTATGGATCGCTACCGTGTCGGTGAGGGGGACTCCTGGTTATGGCTGGCTTTGGGAATACTGGCTATTGTCCTGCTGGGGGCTCTGCTGGCTACTGTCCTGACGGTTAAGGAGCGACCCGGGACTGGGGGCGCTAAATTGCCTTTACTGCCCACCCTGTATAGAAGTTTCAAGATAGATGTCAGGGCCAACCGCGATTTTATCCTCTTTTTAGTCTCTCGCCTCCTCATCTTTATGGCGTTCACTACCTTGCAGACCTTTGCCCTATATTTTTTTATGGATGTGGTTGGGGTAGCTGACCCAGCTACGGCGGTGGCAAGGTTTTCTATAGTGGCGGTTGCTGGCATGCTGGTTGCCGTGTATCCTGCCGGGCGTCTGTCGGATAGGGTAGGCCGCCGACCAATTGTGGTCACTTCAGGGCTCCTTGGGGCGCTAGGTATTTCGCTAATATTCCTCTTTCAGCACAGCCATATGCTTATAATGCTCGGCGGCGGTCTGGTGGGAATTTCCTTTGGGGCTTTTCTGAGCACTAACTGGGCTCTGGCTACCGACCTGGTGGCTAAAGGCGAGGAGGCAAGATACCTGGGGCTGACCAACCTGGCTACAGCTGGGGGCGCGGCACTGGCACGCCTCATCGGACCGGTGATTGATTTCTTTAATGTCTATGGTCCTGGACTGGGCTATCAGGTTATGCTGCTAGCTTGCTTTATCTATTTTGTCGTCGGTTCGCTACTGGTAATTAAAATTAAGCTAAGGTAGCACCGCTTCCCACCCCCAGGCTCCAGCCAGAGCGGCGCCTATATAGAGTATGGTTCTGCCCAACCAGCACAGCAGGAAAAACTTCCAGAAGGGAAAACGAAGGATACCGGCGGCTATCCCGACCAGGTCAAAGGCAAAGGGCACTATGGAGAAGATGAAGATAGCTATAGCCCCCCACCGCCTCACCCAGCCCTCCACCCGGCTATACATCTGGCTTCTTCGGGCAATCCCACGTCCGCTATAGCCAGCCATGTAACCGGTTATCTCACCGATAGCGGCTCCAATCCCACCAGCTAGTCCGACTACAGCCGGTAAGGGAAGAACCGCTCCCAGAGCAGTAACTACGCCGATAGCTCCCAGGGGTAAAACGACTGTGGCATTGAACAGCAAGCTGAGAAGGAAGGCACCCAGGTAGCCGTAGCCTCTTAGTTCGTCAAACCTGCCCGGATAGTGTTGATAAAAGTAGAAGATACCAGCCCAAATGGCTATGACCGCAAGTAGTATTAAGAGGGGAATAAGTTTCTTCCTTAGCCTTTTCCCCCTTACAGACTGCTTAATGTAGTTAATTGTCTGGCTCATCTTGTCTTCAGTGGCATTGTAGCACATGGCGAGGTCAAGGGGGATAAGGGGGAATGAGATTATATATAGCGTTGTCGGCTGGTTTGGTATCTGCTATACTTGATTGTTGTGCCCCCATCGTCTAGAGGCCTAGGACACCGGCCTTTCAAGCCGGTAACAGCGATTCGAATTCGCTTGGGGGCA
>CAZCLE010000034.1:0-12003 GCA_964499445.1 uncultured Dehalococcoidales bacterium | reverse complement strand
CAGCCACAGCGACGGGGTCGGCCGGTGGTGGTGCCATACTCGTGACCTCGTTCCCTAATCAAATCTCCAGTCTCATCAGTTAGTTCAGTAGGCATGGGGCCACTGCCAACCCTGGTGCAGTAAGCCTTAAATACACCTAGAATACGATTAATCTTAGTCGGGCTAATACCAGCTCCCAGACAGCCCCCGCCGGCTAGCGGTGAAGACGAGGTAGTATAAGGATAAGTGCCAAAGTCGGGGTCAAGTAAAGTCCCTTGGGCGCCTTCTAATATGACCAGCTCATCCCGGTTCAGGGCTTCCTCCACCATTATGTCTGTTTCCCGAATATGAGCCGCCAAACGCTCTCCATACTGGCAATACCGAGCATATACTTCATCCATTGACAGAGGGCTGGCACCATAGATTTTGGTCAAAATGGTGTTTTTGTGCTCAAGTATAGAACGGAGTCGTTCCAAGAAAGTTTCTTTATCTAGCAGGTCACCGGCTCTGATGCCCAACCTGGCGACTTTATCAGCGAAGGCAGGACCTATGCCTTTGCGTGTGGTGCCTATCGCTTTTCCTGCCCGTGATTCTTCCTCCAGACGGTCAAGGAGGGTGTGATAGGGCATAATCAGGTGAGCCCGGTCACTGATAAACAACTTGCTGGTATCTACGCCACACTGGTTAAGCTGGTCAATCTCACCAAGTAGAACGGCAGGATTAATCACGACACCATTACCAATGAGACAAACGGTGTTTGGATAAAAGATGCCGGAGGGTATAAGGTGCAGTTTAAATTCACCAGAGGGGTTAATCACCGTATGCCCGGCATTATCACCGCCGGAAAAACGGACTACCATCCCAGCTTTTTCAGCAAGCAGGTCAACTATCTTGCCCTTCCCCTCATCTCCCCACTGAGCTCCAATAACAGCAATAACTGGCATTACTTCCCCCCTCTAGAGATTCCTTTAATTTATAACATAATAGCGCCAGAGATAAAAGCTAAAAGACGGTGTTTATCACGGGCAGGTTGCCTGGAAAGGGGGGTGAGGTTAATGAATAAAACTCCCCAAGCTACCTGTTTTTGGTTTGTCGCCACAAATGAACTAACCTCTGACCAGCGGTGATAAAGCTAAATACCACTATAATCGCCAGGGCAATAATTAAGGCATAATTAAAGTGACTCAGCAAAAGGCCCAGCGCCAGCACAACGACCCTCTCTGGACGGGTAAATAATCCCACCTGGCACTCCAGTCCTAGTGCCTCCCCCCTGGCTCTGATATAGCTCACCAGCGGTGAACCAAGTAGGGCGGCGCCAGCCAGTAAAACCCCGGTGATTGACGGTTCTCTAGCATATAGGGTTAAAATGCCGAGTAGCAGGACTCCCTCAGATAAACGGTCAAGTGTAGAGTCAAGGACGGCGCCAAAATGGGTGGTCTGATTGGTGTGGCGAGCTAATGCCCCATCCAGCATATCAAAAAAGCCAGCCACAAGCACTACCAAGCCGGCAATTAAAAGGTGTTCGGTAGCAATAAGAGCGGCGGCACCGATAGCCAGTAAAAAGCCAAACCAGGTCAGGGCGCTAGGTGTTATCGGTGTCCTGGCTAAAAACCGCACCATCGGTTGGGTAAAGTGATAGGCTGTCGCCTTGCGAGCTTGGGATAACTTTGTCATTTAACGTTGCTTTGGGAAATAACGCCATCTGAGCTGTCTTCAGCTTTCACTTAGACCGATATAGCTTCAGATTTGGCAAATTGTTCCTTCTGTGGAGACTGGCTAAGTATGCTAATATAATAATCCAATATCCTTTGAGTAAGGTATTTCCAGTCGTATTCCTTGGCTTTGAGTATTCCCCTGGCTCCCATCTGTTGCCGAAGCGATTCGTCAGTCATCAGAGAGATTAGAGCTTGAGCTAACGCTTCTTTATCTTTTGGCGGCACCAATAATCCCTCAGCACCATGAGTTAATAGGCTAGCATAACCCTCTATATTAGAAGCCACAATTGGCTTACCAATTGCCATAGCCTCAAGTAAAACGATACCAAAGCTTTCTCGTCCGGTGGCTGGAGCACAGAAAATGTCGGCGGTCTTGTAATATCTAGGTAGGTCATCGTAGGAGGCGTAGCCAATAAAAACCACATCCTTTAATCCGTGGCGTTTAACATGTTTCTCATATTTATTACGCAGTCTGGTGCCGGGACCCACTATAATAAGTCGCGAGTCGGGAATTTCCTCCTTAACTCGCTGGTAAGCCTTAAGTAGATAGTTCGCCCCTTTTCGTTTCTCCAGACGACCGGTAAACAGAATATTCAGTTTTCCGTCGCAAAATTCATCAATTGGGGGTACATCGGGGGAAAAATGCGCTAAATCTACGCCGTTAGGGATAATAGTATAATCTCCGGGGAGATGTTTGTTGGCGAACTCCATGGCTGGTTTAGATACGGCAATTTTGCCATCAAGCTTGCGGAACCACTTCTTCAAAAATCTCATGGCTAAAGGTTTAGCAAAGCTATAGCTGGGTCTGCCGGCAAAGGCGTGAAAGGTGCCTATATTTGTTGTCTGTGACAGACGGAGCACGGTAGTACATAACATTGGCATGAGGGGTTCGTGAAGGTGGATAATATCAAAGTTCTCTTCATCAAGCACAGCTTTTATTCTAGAGGACAACCAAGGTGAAATAGTAACTCGGACAATGGAACCACTGCTAGGTATAGCCCGAGGTTTACCTATGGGTATAAACCTATCGCCAAAAGTGGTAACTGCCTTAGATGCCGGGGCAATTACCTTAACTTCGTGCCCCATCCGGGTAAGGTAATACTCTAGTGAGGAGATGTGATTGGTTACACCGCCTGGGTAAGCAAAGTCGTAAGGAGAGACCAGTGCTATCTTCATAAGTAGCTGCCTAAACCCTCCCCGCAGATTTACTCAGCTGTTTTTCCTCGGCAACTTGCGGGGTGCTAGCAATGAACTCTTCTACCATGCGGTGAGCTTCATCATCCGAATATTGAATAGGTGGTGATTTCATGAAATAGGCAGAGGGAGCTACCAGTGCTCCTTTCAATTCCCAGTCTAGGGCGAGTTTGCAGCACCTTATAGCGTCAATAACTACCCCGGCTGAGTTAGGACTATCCCACACCTCAAGCTTCAGCTCAAGGTTCAGGGGAACATCGCCGAAGGTTCGTCCCTCCATCCTGATATGGCAAAACTTACGGTCATCAAGCCAGGGGACATAATCGCTGGGACCGACATGGATATCTTTGGGGTCAAGTTCATAATCTAACTGAGAGGTGACGGCGGTAGTTTTAGATATCTTCTTGGATTCAAGGCGTTCTCGCTCCAACATATTTAGGAAATCGGTATTGCCGCCGAAATTCAATTGGTAGGTTCGCTCCAGTTTAACGCCACGGTCTCTAAATAGCCTGGTAAGCACACGATGGGCTATGGTGGCGCCAACTTGAGATTTTACATCATCACCAATAATGGGAAGCCCCTTTTTAATAAAGCGCTCCTGCCAGTACTTCTCTCGAGCGATGAAAACCGGGATACAATTAACAAAACCGCAACCAGCTGCCAGTACCTGCTCAATATACCATTTAGTTGCCTCTTCACTACCAACTGGCAGGTAGTTTATTACCACATCGGTTTGAGTTTCCTTAAGGATTTTAGTTATATCAACCGTGGGACCGGGTGCTTTCTCTATTATTTGAGATAGATACTTACCCAGACCATCATGGGTCATACCTCGCTGGATTTTAACGCCGGTAGCCGGCACATCACAAAATTTAAAGGTATTATTGGGCGCAGTAAAAATTGCCTGGGCTAAGTCTTTGCCAACCTTGTTCTTATCAATATCAAAGGCAGCTACGAAATTGATGTCGCTTATATGATACCCACCCAGATTAACATGCATAAGTCCGGGCACGAATTCGGTTTCCTTCGCCTGCTGATAGTAGTAAACGCCCTGAATTAATGATGAGGCACAGTTACCTACACCTATTATGGCTACATTTATCTTACCCAAGGTTCAACCACTCTCCTTTCTGAGAAAGCCACTATAAAAGGTAGGCTTCAGTTAATAATTACCCCCAGCTTTATTCTCCTTCCCGTGTTACTGGCTTATTAAAATAAAAGAAATAATCCATGAACAGCCGAACTGGTAGCTACGAATGTATCTTTTGAAAAGTTAGTACCAGAAAAGCCTTCTGTCAAACCAATGAATACAGCGTCTTTTTAACTTGACCAGTAGCGGTCAAGTTCCTTTAAACTCTGATACCCGTTGCACATAGGATTTACTTGCCGCAGCTCATACTAACGTTTACAGTGTTGGTCTATGATGCCCCTGCCGGCTCTTAAATCCCAGCCATAGGTCCTCAAGCATTAATCAAAAATTTACCCCTCTCCTTTGAAGGTTAATACCAATGTTTATTTAGCTTAATGCGGTAGCTGGCTATCTACTGAGGGGCACCATGTCTTCAGAGCGGTGAAATCGGTTATGGCTAATTAATCTTAACCAATTCTAAATACTTTAGTCCCACACGAAGGGCAGACCCCTCGTGTAGCTGGTCGCTTATTCTTCAGCGTAACACGCTCTGGGTTTTTTATCTCTACCTTTTTTCTGCACTTAAAACAATACGCCTGCAATTTTTTTACCTCCTTTTTAGCAGTGTTTGAACTATATCTCTATTATAGGCAAGCTGTCAAGGCTTTTTGGTGTTTTATTTACCAGAGACCTGGGCTTCTCAGCCGACTATCAGCTACAGGAAAACCTTCTTGGGTTGCCACTGCCCTCTTTCCGGGTTGAAGCGTAGCACACCTAAGAAGCGACCATCGGGGTTATAGGCACGGCAATGATTTTCAGAAGAAGACGGCGCTGAGCTGTCACAGTTCTCTAAAACCAAGGGGCTCCCATTCCTTATAACCCGTTCCGTATCATTGCTAACTACCATAGCTGTCCAGTGTAAAAGCACGGTATCTATGGGATAGATAAGATACTGCCAGTACCCGTAGCGGAAGGCGTCTTCAAGCTGGGGCATAGAAACGGCATCCCTAATATTGAAAGCACCGCACCTCAAGCGAATTAGGTTCTTCAAATTAGCCCCGCAACCCAGGGTCTGCCCTAAATCATGAGCTAGTGAGCGGATATAGGTACCTTTGCCACATACTACTTCAATAGTAAATATGGGCGGCTGCCAGTCTATAAGCTGTAAATGATAGATTTTAGTCGGTCGGCTTTCCCGCTCAACCTCGATGCCAGCCCGTGCTAACTGGTAAAGTCGCTTACCCTGATATTTTACCGCACTATACATAGGGGGGGTCTGCTGTATTAAACCGCAGAAAGAGGTAAGTGCTGACTCCAGTTGACCCTGGCTAATCCGGGAGGGGTCTTGCTTCTGAGTAATCTTGCCACTGGCATCATAGGTATCTGTAGTTACACCCAGTTCAATCTGAGCCTGATAAGCCTTGGTGGCATCGACCAAAAACTCGATAATACGTGTCCCCTGACCCAGACAAACCGGCAAAACACCGGTAGCTGTCGGGTCAAGGGTGCCGGCGTGCCCAACGCGCCGCTCACCACTCAGCCGCTTCACCATGGCTACAATGCTAAAGGATGTCTTGCCCCAAGGCTTGTTAATATTTAGTATGCCATCCACTGTTTTTCAATGCTCTCTGTCCGGGCTAATCTTGTCAATCAGTTGTAAGAGGTGAGTTCCACGCTCAATTGAATCATCCCACTGAAAGCTTAGTTCAGGAATGCGTCGTAAGTTCAAACGCTTAGCCAGCTCATTGCGGAGGAAACCTGAAGCACCAGCTAATACGCTTAGTGTCTCCTGTTTTTCCCCCTCGCTACCTATTCGGCTGACGAATATCTTGGCATATTTCAGGTCAGGAGAGGTGGAAACCTCGGTCACAGTTACAAAACTGCCAAGTCGCGGGTCTTTGACCTGGCGCTGAAGCAACTCGCTAATTTCCTGGCGAATGAGATTATTCACCCGCTCAATACGGTGTGTCATAATTATTTTCTCCGGTTAAAGATTTCTACCTGTTCTCCCTCCGGAAAAACTCTAAAACATCACCAACTTGAAAGTCACTAAAATCTTTGACGCCCACCCCACACTCAGAGCCGGCGCTCACTTCCTTAACATCGTCCTTGAAGTGTCTCAGACTATTAACGGTAGATTCACAAGCTACTTGCTCCTGACGCTTTACCTTTACTGAGACCCCTCGACTTACCTTGCCTTCGGTAATATAGGCACCGGCTACCTTTTGCCTTTTGGTGGTGGAAAAGACAGCCCGCACCTCAGCCCGCCCCTCGATAACATCGATATAAGAGGGTTCCAGCATACCTTTAAGCGCTTTGCTCACATCATCTGCCAGATTATAAATTACATCGTAATGGCGAATGCTCACCCTTTCCACATCCGCCAGTCGCCGTGCTCCTGGCTCAGTGCCGGTATTAAAACCAATAATGAGTCCCTTAGAGGCAATAGCTAACATAACATCGCTCTCAGTAATATTACCACTGCTACTATGGATAACCCTGACCTGAACTTCCTTTGTCCCCAGCCGTTCCAAAGAACTTCTTATCGGTTCTATACTACCTTGAACGTCGGTCTTAAGAATAACATTAAGCTCTTTTATCTGACCGGCACTTATTTGGTCAAGTAGATTATTGAGGTTCACTGATGGTGCCTGTTGCTTCATCTCCAGTTGCCGTTTTTGTATTAAAGCTCGTGCCTGCTGTTCGCTAGCCACAACCGTCAGGATATCCCCCGCTTGAGGCACACTGTCCAGTCCCAGGAGTTCAACCGGGGTAGATGGCTCAGCCTTCCTCACCCGCTTACCGGTATCATTAAACATGGCTCTTAACCTACCCCATGTGGTGCCAACTACTACAGTGTCGCTAAGCTTTAAGGTCCCGGTATGGACTAGCACGGTAGCTAATGGTCCTTTAGTCTTGTCCATCTCGGCTTCGATAACTACTCCCTCTGCCGGTCTGGATGGATTTGCCCTGAGGTCCTCCATCTCAGCCACAATCAGGATGCTTTCCAGCAGCTCAGGGATGCCTTTTTTCTCTTTAGCCGAAATTTGACCGCAGACGGTATCGCCTCCCCACTCCTCAATAACTAGACCAGCGTCAGCCAGCTGTTGTTTAACCAGTTCAGGGTTAGCCTCAGGTTTGTCAATTTTATTAATAGCCACCACGATGGGCACCCCAGCCGCCCGGGCATGGTCTATGGCTTCCAAAGTCTGTGGCATTACCCCATCATCAGCGGCCACCACCAAAACAGTGACATCGGTTACCAGCGCTCCCCGAGCTCGCATAGCAGTGAAGGCTTCATGACCCGGCGTGTCTAAGAAAGTAATCTTTTGCCCGTTGACCTTTACTTGATAGGCTCCAATATGTTGAGTAATACCCCCAGCTTCGGTAGCCATCACGTTAGTTTGTCGAATAGCATCCAAAAGTCTGGTCTTGCCATGATTAACATGTCCCATAATAGTAACTACCGGCGGGCGTGGTCGTAGACCACCAAATTCCTCGTCCTGGGGGTGCTGTCTCTTAACCCCACCAATAGCACTGGCTACACCTTGAGTCGTCCTGGGCTTGAGGCGTGGTTCATAACCAAGGGCGGTGGCTACGGTGGCGGCGGCTTCGTAGTCAATAACCTGATTAATATTAGCCATAATGCCGTTTCTCATCAGTTGCTTGATAATGTCTATAGCACTAGCCTGTATAAGGTCGGCCAGTTGCCTTATACCTAAGGTATGGGGAATCTCAACCAGTTGTGCCTTTGGTGATGAAGAGGAGTCAGTAACCCCTTTATCTGGGGACTTGGAAACATTAGCCGGTTTACTTGCCTTTGCCACTTATTAACTCCTTATAAAGTCTTTTCCATATCTAATAAGCTGCTGGCGATTTTCCTGGGTAAGAGCTGTCCGTAAATTATGCTCTAGTTGACCACGCTTTAGCCCGACCTCCCAGCACTCAGGCGACTGGCATAAATAAGCACCTCGCCCCGTCTTCTTTCCACTAAGGTCAACCTCTACGTTTCCATTAGAAATACGCACCAGGCGGATTAGTTCCCGCTTGGTCTTTACCTTACGACAGGCTACACAGGTTCGCTGCGGTATGTGCTGGCTAATACTCAATCCTCCTCCTCATCCACGGGAATTTCTGGTTCTCGGCGTGGTTTCCTAAGCCTGACGCCACCCTCGGCACTCTCCTTGACTTGAGTGCTTTTCTTTTTCCGCTTCTTTGGTTTAGCCTCGGGCTTAGTCGGCGCCGATACCCAAATATCCTCGGCAAACCGAACCTGAGGTTTTTCCGGTGTTACCTCCGGTTCGAAAGAAACCGGCAAAAGCTCAACTTCTTCTTCTGCCTCTTTTGTTTTTTCAACCTCTTCAACTTCTTCTGCGGCTTCTTCAGGCGCTAAAGCTGTCTCCAGAATAGGTGGTACTTCGACAGGAAGCTCCTCACCAGCTCTGGCCTCTTCTTTGGTCTCGGTTAAAGTCTCAGCTTCGGCTGCCCTTTCTGCCTCAGCAGTTGAGGCACTCTTAATGTCTATTCGACATCCGGTGAGCTTAGCGGCTAGTCTAACATTTTGTCCCTCTTTACCAATGGCTAGTGAAAGTTGCTTATTAGGGACAACTACAGTAGCCACCTCCTCTTTATCATCCAGCTCGACACCTAATATCTGGGCTGGGCTAAGGGCATTAGCAATAAAGACCGAGGCATCTTTATCCCACATAACGACATCTATCTTTTCAACATTCAACTCACTCACGATGTTTTGTATCCTGATGCCGCGCAAGCCAACACAGCAACCAACCGGGTCAATGCGCTCCTGGCGTGCGGCTACGGCTACCTTGCTCCGATAACCGGCTTCACGGGCAATTGATTTTATTTCCACTATTCCGTTAAAAACCTCAGGAACCTCAAGCTCAAAAAGCCGACGAAGTAAATCTGGGTGAGAGCGTGACACTATTACCTTAGGCCCTTTAGCGCTCTGGGCTACCTCTAAAAGGGAAACCTTAAGCCTTTGACCTACTCGATACCTTTCAGTGGGCACCTGCTCAGCGGCAGGCAGTAGTGCTTCTACTCTACCCAAATCAATAAGTATCTGCCTGGGCTCGATACGCTGCACCAATCCGGTGATAATATCGCCTTCCTTACCAGCGTATTCCTCAAATATGGCACTATGCTCGGCTTCATGGAGACGCTGCAGAATAACCTGTTTGGCGGTTTGAGCAGCAATGCGCCCCGCATTATGCGGGGTAGCTTCTACCTCAATAGCCTCACCAACCTGGGCATCTGGCTTGACTCGGCGTGCCTCATCTAACGATATTTCGCGGCGACTATCTGAGGGTCGCTCAACTACAGCTTTCTCTGCCCATACCTGAACTTTGCCCGTGGTAGGATTAATCTTGACCGAAATATTCTGGCTAGCGGCAAAATTATCCTTCCGGTAAGCTGATACCAGAGCTGCCTCTACGGCGGTAATAACTACCTCCTTGGGCAGGTTCTTCTCCGCCGAGAGTTGGGTGATAGCGAGCAGAAAGTCGCTTTTCATCCCGGACTACGACCTCCAATCCGTTATTATTTGCCATACAATAAAAAAGTGGGAATGAAACCCACTTAATCTTCGTCTCTTCTTAAATTATGTTATAGTTTAGCACAGTTCAAGTAGTTTTGTCAAGCATATTAAACGATGCCAGCACCTATTGGTAGCTATGGTATATTAGGTAAACTGGTGGCAAAGCCTAGAAATTCCAGTAGTGTTAAATTATAATAAGTAGTAGTTGAAGCCTTAGAGTGGGGGCAACTTGGATATAGAAAAATTAAAGGCTCCGATTATCAGCGAAATAGACGCTCGCCGCCACCAACTCAGCGAGTTGAGTTTAAAAATCCACTCTAATCCTGAGCTAGGTTTCCAGGAGATTAAGGCGGCAGGCTGGTTAACCCGATACCTGGAGGAGAATGGCTTCTCTGTAGAACGGGGCATCTGTGAACTGCCGACTGCTTTCCGGGGGAGCTATGGACAGGGGAAACCGGCTATCGGTATTCTGGCTGAGTATGACGCCCTGCCTGGTCTTGGGCACGCCTGTGGTCATAATTTAATAGCTGCCAGTGCCGTTGGTGCCGGGGTAGCTTCTAAGCTGGCTATTGACCGATTTGGGGGTACTATCTTGGTTATCGGCACACCGGCTGAGGAACTATATGGGGGCAAGGCAATAATGGCTGACCGGGGAGCCTTTGATAATTTGGATATGGCGATGATGGTGCATCCCGGGGTGCATGATGTGGCTACCACTCAAGCCCTTGCCTGCCAGTCTCTAGAGGTTGAATTCTTTGGTAAAGCGGCTCACGCTGCGGCTAAACCAGAGGCGGGCGTCAATGCTTTAGAAGCCATGCTTCAGTCCTTTGCCAGTATTAATTCACTCAGGCAGCACATTAGGGATAAAGCCCGCATCCATGGTATTATTACCGATGGTGGAGAAGCAGCTAATATTGTCCCCGCCCACAGTGCCGGAACCTTTCTAGTCCGCGCCGGTGATTATTCCTATCTTAATGAATTAAAACAGAGGGTCCTGAATTGTTTTATTGGCGCTGCCACCGCTAGCGGAGCCCGTCTTGAATATCGGTGGGGAGACATATGCTACGCCCCCCTGCGTAATAATCTAACCCTAGCCCGACTATTCAGGCAAAATATGCAATCCCTGGGGCGCAAGGTTAAGCTCTCCGACCCCAGTATGGCCTTCGGTAGTACCGATATGGGTAATGTCAGCCAACTGGTGCCCGGTATCCACCCTCGGGTAGCTATAGCCCCAGAAGAGGTAATAGTTCATTCCCCCCAGTTTGCCCTGGCAGCTGCCTCAGAGGCGGGAAGCTGTGGTTTACTTGATGCCGCTAAGGCGCTAGCTATGACGGTCGTTGACCTGGTGGCTAATCCGGAAACAGTTATTAGGGTTAAACGGGAGTTTCAGCAGAAAAATGACTAAGATAGGCATTCCCCGAGCCCTGCTTTATTACCAATACTACCCTATGTGGAAGACCTTCTTTGAGGAACTGGGGGCAGAGGTGGTGGTTTCACCTCCAACCACTCAGGTTATGCTGTCCTCAGGCTCGTCTCGAGTAGTAGCTGATACTTGCTTGCCGGTAAAGGTTTTTTTGGGACATGTTCTTTGCCTGGTGGGGGAGTGCGACTATATTTTTATTCCGGCCATCCGCAGTGTGAAAAGGAAGGTTTACAACTGCTCCAAGTTTCTTGGTTTACCTGATATGACCCGAGCTGTTATCCCCGAATCTCCGCCTATCCTGGATATAGATATAGATGTGAATAAAGGGAAGCGTGACCTGTATCAAGCTATTTACCGGCTGGGACGGCGTTTTACCCGGAGTCCGTTTAAGGTCAGGCAAGCCAGCATAGCCGCCTGGCAAGCCCACTTGGATTATCAACAGCTAATGTCCCGCCGTGGATTAACGCCCCCACAGGCAATAGAAAGAATATGGGGCACCCCTGAGGCAGAGCCAAAAACGCCTTCCAGTAATCCAACTCCAACCCTGGGCACTATTGCTATCATTGGTCATCCCTATCTCCTTTATGATGAACACATAAATCACCGTCTCATCCACTGGCTTGAGCAGGCTCATTATAGGGTGTTAACCCCGGAGATGCTCACCGCTGAGGAGCTTGAATCGGCTACAGTCAGACTGGCCAGCACCGCCTACTGGACATATGGAGAAGAAGTAATCGGAGCTGGAGGGCACTACTTGCAAGGTGGAGCCGATGGTGTTATTGGTATAATGACCTTCGGTTGTGGACCTGATTCGCTAATGATGGATACGGTGCACCGGCGGGCAGCCAGGCTGAAGACCACTCCCTTTATGAGCCTTACCCTGGAGGAGCACACGGCTGAAGGCGGCCTAATTACCCGCCTTGAAGCCTTCCTTGATATGATATATAGAAGGAAAAGAAAGAGGGTAGAACTATGCGTGTAGGTTTACCCCATATGGGCAATCTATATG
>CAZCLE010000033.1:0-12172 GCA_964499445.1 uncultured Dehalococcoidales bacterium | reverse complement strand
AGTTCACGGTTACATACATATAGCCACAACCGGTGGTTACCCTCTCGGTAATCCCGGCGGTTATCTTTGACCTCTTCCGGGGGGTAAGCCCGACGCCTTCGGTTTCCTTCTCCTTCTTGCCTGTGGTCAGTACCTGGGCGTTACGGCTTCTATCCCGGTAAATAGTTATCCCCTTTAACCCCTCCTGATAAGCCATCATATATACCTTATCTATGTCTTCTCTGGTAGCCTGTTGGGGGAAGTTGACCGTTTTGGAAACAGCGTTGTCGGTGGAGTGCTGAAAGGCGGCTTGCATCCTGACATGCCACTCCGGGGTTATCTCATGGGCAGTGACAAATAACCGTTTGATTCCATCAGGAACCCCCTCTGTATCGTGGAGTCTAGTTCCTGAGGCTAGCTGTTGCATAAGCTCTTCAGAGTAGAAGCCCTCCTTCTTGGCTACTTCTTCAAAATAGGGGTTTACCTCTATTAGCTGGGCACCATCCAGGATGTTTCTGGTATAGCTCAGGGCGAAAAGGGGCTCAATACCGCTGGAGCAACCAGTGATTATGCTCAGGGTGCCGGTGGGGGCAATGGTAGTGCATGATGCGTTTCTTACCCGGGGACGACCGGGGGCATCATAGATGCTGCCCTCAAAAGCAGGGAAGACCCCTCTTTCTTGGGCTAGTTCCTCAGAGGCTACAGTCGCCTCATAAGATATGCGGTCCATTATCTCCTTTGCCTTTCCCAGCGCCTCCTCTGAGTCGTAGGGGATGCCTAGCTTGATTAACATATCGGCAAAGCCCATCACCCCCAGCCCAATTTTCCTCGTTTTCCTGGTCATTTCGGCTATCTCAGGTAAGGGGAACTTGTTGACATCAATGACATTATCCAAGAACCTGACGGTAGCCTTTACCGTCTCGGCTAGCTTGGGGTAATCAATTTCGGAAGCCCCGTTTTTAGTTCGTAGCATCTTAACTAGATTAATAGAGCCCAGATTACACGACTCATAGGGAAGCAGAGGTTGCTCACCGCAGGGATTGGTGCTTTCAATTTTGCCCAGATGTGGGGTAGGATTATCCTGATTTATTCGGTTGATGAAGACAACGCCCGGGTCTCCGGTTTTCCAGGCCATGTCCACTATCTTATCGAATACCTCTTTGGCATTGAGCTTACCCACTGCCTGTTTCGTATTTGGATTTATTAGATTATAGTCAGTGCCTGCCTTGACCGCTTCCATAAATTCAGTGGTTACGGCTACGGAAAGATTGAAGTTGGTAAAGGCGGTAGGGTCATCTTTGGCCGTTATAAATTTCTCGATATCGGGGTGGTCAACATTAAGGATAGCCATGTTTGCCCCCCGCCGCATTCCCCCCTGTTTAATGACATCGGTGGCAGTGTCAAAGGCTCGCATGAAGGAAACCGGACCACTGGCTACGCCTCCGGTAGAGCCGACCCTATCCGTTTCCGGTCTTAGCCTGGAGAAGGAAAATCCGGTCCCGCCACCGCTTTTGTGGATAAGGGCGGTATTCTTTACCGCATCAAAGATAGACTCCATTGAATCGTCAACGGGAAGGACGAAGCAGGCTGAGAGTTGTCCTAATTCCCTGCCGGCATTCATCAGGGTAGGCGAGTTAGGCAGGAACTCCAGACTGGCCATCAATCCGTAGAATTTCTCTTCCCAAGCCTTGGCGTCTGCCTTGGGGTCATAGATAAGCTCGGCAGAAGCAATAGCCTGTGCCACGCGACGGAACATTTCCTCTACGGTCTCGATAACTTGCCCCTGTTTATCTTTCTTTAGGTATCTTCTTTCCAGAACACGAAGGGCATTTTCGGTAAGATTGATGCCCGGAGCAGGCTGAACCTTGGGCTTGACCATGGTAGTTTTCATTTTAGGTTTTATCTCCTCTCGATTAGCCGGCTTTTCCGTAGCTAAGAGTTCTTTGACTATGGATAGGATTTCAAAATCAGTAGGTAGGTCCTTCTTCTGACTAAGTTTGGGCACCAGGTGTTCCATTCCGGGCAAAGGTAGTCCGGGTAATGATTTTGGCTTTTGTTCCAGGCGTTCAATCGCCTGAGTGGTGAGCTGCTCTATTTGATGTCTATCCGATATGCCCATAGACTCAGCGGCAGCAAAGATAGCCCGGGCAATCCGGGTGCGATTGACTGAGGCTAATGGTTTGTTTTCTGACTGATTTGCCGTGTTCATTTCCGCCTTCTCCTACGACTCTTGGCTATTCCGGCTAACTCCTTGGCAGGGAGCAGGGGTAGCTGGCTGGTTGGTTGAGGTACTTTAGCTTCAGCACTGAGTAGCGAGTCCAGTTCTTGCTTTAGGGTTGTGATGTCAGTAAAGTCACGGTAGACGCTGGCAAAGCGGATGTAGGCAATATGGTCTAGGCTTTTTAACTTCTCCATTACCATATCACCGATGACGGCACTGGGTATCTCTGCCTTGCTCTGGTGGTAAAGCTCGGCTTCTATGTCATCGGCGAGCTTATCAACAGCGCCGGTAGGCAATGGTCGTTTTTCACAGGCCTTGCGAATACCAGTTAGCAGCTTATCCCGGCTAAATTCCTCACGCCTCCGGTCCTTCTTAACCACGAAAAGGGTGGCTGATTGCAGTCGCTCATAGGTAGTGAAACGAGAGCCGCAACCTAAGCACTGCCGACGGCGGCGTATGCCATCATTTACATCGCGGGAATCTATAACCTTGGAATCGTGGTGACCGCAATAGGGACAGTTCATAACCCTTTCCACATTATATAGTAGGATATAACCAGAATACCACAATATGTAGTATTTGTCAAGGCTTAAGCGGGTGATTTTTACAAAGTAAATGCCAGCTTCAGGTAGCTAAGTTTAGTCACTTAACTAAAGCTGGCAAAATAGCTATTTACCAAGGGTAATATGAGGGGTGAGGTTGGTTAATACCCCTCAAAAATAGGCTCGGATTGGCTAATTATAATAGTGAGGGTATATTCTTTGACGCCTCTTCAAATTCTCTTTGTTTGCCCTCTATGTTTACCTGCCGGCTTTTAAGGTCTTGGATAAATTCGGCGGCTCTACTATAGTAGTTCTTTATCTTTTCCACATCGCTAAGTTCAGACAGGATTACGGTAACATCCAAGCTGCCCCCTCCCCTGGGGTAATCGCCATTTCTTATTATAGCCTCTGAGGCTATATCTTTCAGGTAGTCGCCGAGTTCCTTAGCCAGGTCCATGTTCATTTCCCTGGCCGGGGCTGAGATGAGGTACAGGGCTCGGCCGGTATCCACCGGCTTGCACTTGATTGACAGCTCACTTATGGCTTCATCCATGGCCATGATTCCCTTGTGGGTTTCGGTGCTCTTTTTCCTGAAGTTACGTGTCCGTTCAAAGGGAAACCTGAGTAGTGGTAATGGCGATTTACCATAGCCTATTGCTGTCCACCCTACCAGTGTCTGTATTATGTCTCCAGCATCGAGCACCTTTGACCCAACGAATTTTGCCTTTTTCTCTTCGCCGGCGCAGAGCAGGTTATAGAACGGCTCAACTACCAGGGCATTGATTTTAGCCAGGTTATTTCTAATCGAGAAGTCCTTTCTGACATACCTTTGATTATCAATGAGAAATACGGCATCGGCTACTGAGCTGATAGATTTGAGGCAGGTGGCGGTGTTGTAAATGGTTCTTTCCTCGGTTTGCTCTTCGTGCTCAAAGGGGAGGACGACAAGGGCATATACCGGTTTATCCATATAGCGGTCTTTTAGCAATTGGGTCATTACTGGTAGTGAACCTGAGCCGGTGCCGCCGGCGGAACTGGCGACTATTAGAAAGGCGTCGGTCTCAAAGAAATGCCGGGCGGTTCTTATGGCATCGATGACCTTATCGCCGTCTTCTCTAGCTACCTCAGCACCCAGCTCATTTATTTTGCCAACCCCGTGACCGCTGGTCTTGCGACCTCCAATAAGGATTCTATGCTGGTAATCAGATTTTATGTTGGATAGCCCGCTTAAGTCAGCAGCGTCGGTGTTTACGGCGAAGACGCCGGTAATTATCTCAATGCCGCGCCGAGACCGCGCTCTTGCATTTAATTGGGCAAACTCATCGGCAATTCGGCTGCCGCATTGTCCCGAACCTATGACTACAAATTTCATTTCCCACCTCGGTATTAATTATGATGCTATTTTAACAATACCGTATGAAGATGTCAATCCTACCAGCTTCTATATCAACCATAGTCTCGCCAACAAGAAGGCTGCAGGTACTTTAGTGCCCTACAGCCCTCACGTTGGTCTCGGAGTTTTCCGAAGTCTCCGAGAGCGTTACCGAGTTGGAACTTTGGTGGATGTTTGAGCAAGTTTGGTAGTCGGTATCATCCCCTGACGCCGATGACTGTATAGAGGTCGACGCAGGAAGGAGGGAACATCTAGCTCCTCTTCGGTCTTCAAGCCCTTAAGGAGCTGGGCAAGTTCATCTTCTTGGCTGACTCCGGCCAGTCCTAGTTTGGAGGCAAACCCGGTAGCGATTAGGGTAATCTTTAGCTCACTTTCCGCATTAGGGTCGTGAGCCACCCCAAAAATGATGTTAGCCTCGGGGTCTACAGCTTGCTTAATTACCTCAGCGGCTTCATTAATTTCAGCTAGGGTGAGGCTGCTACCACCCACAACATTAAATAACACCCCCTTTGACCCCTCGATAGAAACATCAAGCAGTGGACTGGCTAAGGCGTCCTTGGCTGCTTCAACTGCCCGGTTTTTACCCTCACCGGTGCCGATAGACATCCAGGCGGGACCAGCATCTTTCATTACCGCCTTAACATCGGCAAAGTCAAGGTTAATCATCCCAGGGACAGTGATAACTTCAGCAATAGCCTGGACACCATGGTGTAGGACGTCATCAGCTAGCTTAAAGGCATTATCCACTCCTGTCTTCTGGTCACAGAGGTCAAGCAAGCGGTCATTAGGAATGATAATAAGCGTATCAACCTTGCTTAGCAGACGGACGATACCCTCATCGGATACCTGGCAGCGGTGGGTACCTTCAAAGGTAAACGGTCGGGTAACTACGGCAATAGTAAGGGCACCACTTTGCTTGGCGATTTCAGCGATAACAGGAGCCGCCCCGGTGCCGGTACCGCCACCCATGCCGCTGGTGATAAACACCATATCTGCCCCGGAGATGAGTTCCTTAAGTTCGTCACGACTTTCTTCGGCCGCTTTCTGACCCAGATCGTGGTCGCCACCTACGCCTAATCCTCGGGTAAGCTTCTCTCCAAGCTGAATACGAATCGGAGCTTCGGTAATAGCCAAGGCCTGGGCATCGGTATTCATAGCGATGAACTCCACCCCTTGAATTTCCTCTCTAACCATACGGGTTATGGCATTACATCCACCTCCACCTAGGCCAATGACCTTAATCTTGGCTGGGTTGGGGACAAAGCTTGTTTTTGCCATTTCCTCCTCCTTTCTTCACTGCCTATTAGTGATTTTTGTTTCTTGGTAACCATTTAACGGAACAGATTCTTAATTCGGAAAGCTAAGCGCCGTAAATTTCCCCCAAATCTGTGGGAACGCCATCTCTGCATGCCTTGGTGTCTGGCTCCCCAGAGCAAGAGGCCAACCGATGTGGCATATGCCGGGTCGCGAAGGGTATCGGCAATACCATACATCTGAGTAGGAACACCTACTCTTACCGGGAGTTGCAGTATTTCGCGCCCTAGCGCATCTACCCCGGAAAGGTTAGAGCTACCGCCAGTTAGTACCAGTCCCGCCGGGACTAATGTTTCATACCCTGAATTTGGCATCTCGAGCAGAATAAGCCTTATGATTTCCTCGACTCTAGCCCTGAGTATGTCGCATAGGTCCTGATAGGAGACACCATGTCCATTGGCGCTTATGGTGGGGGGTGACTCTACCTTACTTTCATAAACCGGCATAACACTGCCATACCTTTTCTTCATCTCTTCAGCTACATCAAATGGCAGCCCCAAACCAATCGAAATATCCCTGGTGAGTTGGTAACCGGCTACAGGTAGAATGGAAGTATGCCAGATGCTTCCTTCCTTGAAGACAGCGACATCCGTAGTACCACCGCCGATATCAGCTAATATAACGCCTACTTGCTTCTCGTCCTCGGTCAATATTGCCTCACTGCTGGCTAAAGGTTCAAGAATGAGGTCATCGATATCTATGCCGATACCACGAATACACTTTACCAGATTCTGGATGGAGGTTACGGCGGCAGTAATGACATGCGTCTCCACATCTAGCCTGAAGCCATGCATTCCTACCGGGTTTTTGACTCCCATCTGACCATCAATAACATAGCCTCGAGGAATAACATGGATGAGTTCTCTATCGCTAGGGATTTTAACACTCTGGGCACACTGAAGCACTCGCTTTAGGTCATCTCGGCGCACCAGCCGGTCATTACGGGTGATAGCTACCACTCCTCGGTTATTTAGCGAGTTGATATGCCTGCCAGTAACTCCAACATAAGCTGATTCCACTTTAAAGTCGCTGGCCTGCTCCGCTTTCCTTACTGACTCTCTAATTGCCTCTTTGGCCTCATTGATGTTGACCACTAGACCTTTGTGTAACCCTCGAGATGGGGTGACACCTACGCCGGTAACCCGGACATCACCCCCATCACTTACGTCAGCGACAGTGGTGCATATCTTGGTGGTGCCAACATCAATAGAGGTTAAAGTGCTTTGTTTACTCATCTACCCCCTCCTTAATAAGCTAGATTCTGACCCCTTTGAGTGTTGTTAACTTTCACATTTTCACCCCCCTTTCACAGTCCCAGGTTTATCTAATCTAGTCTAGGCTATTGAGAAAGCTCTTTGGAGCCTTTTCAATATAGTTGGTCTCCTCCATCCTCCAGCTTCAACCTGGGCTAGAAAACAAAATTTCTCGGTGGTCTTACAATACTCGTCCCCAGTAATAATGCGCTCAGCGGCTCTCAATTTGGCACTACGACTACGCGGATTAAGTTCAACCTCTATAGGCGAAGGGGTAATGACTCTCTTATTGATTAACCTCAAAGAGGGTATATGCCCACAAATGCAGGTTGGTGTACCCGGAGGGCAAATACAGTCGCTTGATTCTTGCCGCATGAACTGTTTCACTATGCGGTCTTCCAGAGAGTGATAGCTAATGACAACCAGTCTGCCTTCACACCCAAGGAGGTCAACCGCCTGTTTTAGGGCTGACTCCAGATGCTCAAGTTCCCGGTTAACCGCAATTCGCAGTGCCTGAAAGGTTCTGGTGGCGGGGTGAATTCTACCTCTTCTCCTTCTCACCGCCTGCTCTATCGTCCGAGCTAGCTGACGGGTGGTTGTTATGGGTCGTTCCTTTATGATGTGGCGGGCTATTTGGCGACTGTGGGCTTCCTCGCCATAGGTTCTTATAAGGTGGGCTAGTTCAGCCTCGGGGGAAGCGTTAATAATGTCAGCAGCAGTAACCTCTTGGCTGGGACTCAACCGCATATCTAAAGGTCCATCAAGCTGGAAGCTAAAACCACGAACATTACTGTCCAGTTGAAGGGAAGAGAGTCCCAGGTCAAACAAGATACCATGCACGGGGAAGAAGTCATACTTAATACAGATAGCCTGCAAATTAGCGAAGTTCTCATTAATTAGAAGGATTGAATCACTATAGGCTTCAAGCCTTGTGCTGGCTATTCTTATAGCTTCAGGGTCAGCATCAATGCCCAGTAGTTTCCCGCCGGGTGAGCTCCGGTCTAAAATGGCAGCGGTATGACCGCCACCGCCAAGGGTGCAATCAATATAGTGACCCCCGGGACGAACGGCGAGAGCCTTAATAGTCTCTTCAACCAGAACCGGGATATGAGTGTGGGCTGGCATCTCTAGATTCATTCTCGTCTCTCCAGGCTTTCTATAATTTGCCAGGCTTGCTCTTGACTAACAGCCTTTTCTTCTTCCCAGAGTACCTTATTCCACAGTTCGAAATAATTATTGGCTCCGGCGATAACCACTTCACTCACAATCTCGGCACACTGCCGTAATTGAATGGGCAAGGCTATCCTGCCTTGTCCGTCAATACCGATGCTAAAGGCGGTAGCGAAAATAGCCCGATTTAACCTTCTCAATTTATTGGGGGGAACTGGACCAGCGGTGAGTGTAGTCGCTAGCTTCTTCCACTCTGATAATGGGTAAGCGTTTATACATTTCTCTACCCCAGGGGTTAATACCACCCCCTCCTTGCCCAATTCCTTTCTGAACTTGGGCGGGATAGGTACTCTGCCCTTTTCATCAATCTTGTACTCAGATTCACCGAAGAACATCTTTTAACTCTAATGCCTTGGCTTATAAGCCAATGCACTACCCCCAATTTACCACTATTTACCACTTTCCTCCATTCTACACCACATCCGCCCCGATTTGTCAAGTCCTTTTTGAAGAAATTTTAAAAAATTTTCTCGATTTTGGCTATATTCGTTGTATATGGTAAAATAAAATGCTCTCAAAGGTGGTATTATGTTGAACCTGGGTATACTTACCATTAGTGATAAGGGTTGGCGGGGGCAGCGCGGTGACGAGAGTGGTGAAGCCGTTAGGGATAGCCTGTCCTTATTAGATAATCGTGTAATTAAGTATGAAATCGTTCCTGATGAGGTTGATATTATTGCCAGCAAGCTGGCTCAGTGGGCAGATGAGGGTAGCGTGGATATTATTCTAACTACGGGCGGCACAGGATTGAGCCCAAGGGACGTTACCCCTGAAGCCACCCTATCCATAGTGGATAAGGTGGTGCCTGGTTTGACTGAGGCGATGAGGGCTCAGACTTTTAAGGTGACGCCATTCGCCATACTGAGTCGAGCCGTGGCTGGAATTAGAGGAAAGTGCCTTATTATCAACCTGCCCGGTAGCCCTAAGGCAGTTGGGGAGTGCCTTGGGGTAATATTGCCGGTTATTCCTCATGCTATGGAAATTGTTACGGGAGAGGTAACTGAGCACGTCGCTTTAGATACTAAGAAGGATTAGGTCAGTGCGTATTGATATTTTAACCCTGTTTCCCCAGATGTTCCACAGCCCGTTTAGCTGCGGTATTTTCCAACGGGCTATTGACCGAGAGCTGGTGGAGGTTAACCTTCATGATATTCGAGATTACACGCATGATAAACATCACACTGTTGATGACTATGCCTATGGTGGTGGTGCTGGTATGGTGCTCAAGCCTGAGCCTATTTTTGAAGCGGTAGAGTCAGTAAAATCAGATATAAAAGAAGGGGCTGATGGGTTACCAATTATTCTGCTTACCCCACAGGGTCGCCTCTTTTCTCAGCAAATGGCTCAGGAGCTATCACGATATAAGCATCTGATTCTTATCTGTGGTCGCTATGAAGGGGTTGATGAGCGGGTGCGTGAGCACCTGATTACCGATGAGATTAGTATCGGCGACTATGTGCTTGGTGGTGGTGAGCTAGCGGCTATGGTGGTAGTAGATGCTGTGGTCAGGCTACTGCCCGGGGTTCTGGGCTCAGAGACATCGCCATTGGATGATTCTCATTCCTCTGGGCTGCTGGAATATCCCCAGTACACTCGCCCCCCTGAATTTAGGGGCTGGTCAGTGCCTGAGGTCTTACTTTCGGGAAATCATGCTCAAATCGCTAAGTGGCGCCGTGAGCAGGTCATTTTACGCACCTTGGAGCGTCGTCCCGAACTATTAGACAAGGCTGACCTATGTGCTGAGGAAAGGCAGCTGGCAGACAGGTTGAAAGCTGGTTTTGATAAATAATTTAATTAAGGTAGGGAGTGTTACCGAATGAATATAGCATCACTAATTGAGGTCAAACCAAATCCTAATATTCCTGATATTGCCCCCGGCGATACGGTAGATGTCAGGGCTAAGGTGGTGGAAGGAGACAGGGAGCGCATCCAGTCATTCCAAGGGGTGGTAATTAAGGTCCGACATGGTGCGGCTAACGCTAACTTCACCGTGAGGCGTGTTGCCTACGGCGTGGGTGTAGAGCGAACCTTTTTCCTGAATTCACCGCTTCTGGAGAGTGTGGAGGTAATGCGGCACGGAAAAGTACGCCGGGCCAAGCTTCATTACCTGCGCGGGCTTAGTGGCAAGGCAGCTCGACTCAAGGAAAAACGGGTAGGCAAGGAAAAGAAATAGGGTCAGGGTTAAATTAAAGCTGCCTCGCTGGAGTATGGGATGAGGTATGCTGAGGTTAGTGTTAATTCGCCGATAGCCCAGCGCCGGACATTTAGCTACGCTATACCCTCTGGTCTAAGTATCGATGTCGGGCAGGCAGTATGGGTTCCCTTTGGGGCTAAGCTCCTCCAGGGCATCGTTTTAGAACTGAGCGAGTACCCGGCGGTGGAAGAAACCAGAGAAATAGCTGGTGTTATTGAGTCCACCCCGGTATTATCCCCATCCCAGGTGTTGCTGGCTCGCTGGCTCAGCGAACATTATCTATCGCCCCTCTTTGATACGGCGGCATTAATGCTACCGCCGGGGTTCAGGCGAAAGGTGGTTACCTTTATTTCCAGCCCCACCACTCCGCCTGAATATGACACGTCTTCCCTTACCCCAGAACAGAGACAGGCTCTTTATTTAATCGAGAAGCAAGGTAAGGTTAGTCTAAGGGAGCTGGAGAAGGCATTAGGCAAGAAAAAGGCTCAGGCTATCGTCTCCCAGTTGGTAGGACGAGGTCTGGCGGTTAGAAGCTATGAGCTGGAGAGGGTTAAGGTAAAACCAAAGAAGGTGCGCTACCTGCACCTTAAAATTGGGGCAGGTGAAGCCCGGCAGGAGGTAGCCAGGCGGCGTGAGCAGGGGAAGGCAAGCCGACAAGCCAGCCTGCTCGAGTTTCTGTCTCAGGCGGCTGGGCCGGTGCCTGTCTCTGAAGCCAGACGGAGGGCTGGCGGCTCGGCATCAGTTATTGATGCTTTAGTGGGTAAGGGTTTAATCGAACTTCAGGAGATTGAAGTCAAGCGCGAGCCAATTTCCTACCTGAGAATCACCCCGTCAGCGCCATTGACGCTTACCGCTGCCCAAAAATCAGCCTTCGAGTCAATCAGGTCAAGCCTGCTCCAGATAGACAGGGGTCATTCTTCACCAACTGTTTTCCTGCTTCATGGTGTTACCGGGAGCGGCAAGACTGAGGTCTATCTGCAGGCTCTGGCTGAGGTGATGAAGCTGGGTAAGCGGGGCATTGTTTTGGTTCCAGAGATTGCGCTTACTCCTCAGACAATAGAGAGGTTCGCCTCACGCTTCCCCCATAGGGTGGCTGTCCTTCATTCCAGGCTCTCTCTGGGTGAGCAATTTGACGAGTGGCAGCGAATAAGCAACGGAGAGCTTGATGTGGTTATTGGACCCAGGAGTGCTATTTTTGCCCCTCAACCTGATTTGGGGCTTATAGTTATTGATGAGGAACAGGAATGGACCTATAAACAGCATGATAAGTCGCCCCGTTACCACGCTCGTGATGCAGCGGTAAAATTGGCTGAGTTAACCGGGGCGGTAGTCGTTCTGGGCAGTGCCACCCCTGATGTGGAGACTTTTTACCATGCCCAACGAGGAGACTATCACCTTCTTCAGCTTCCGGAACGGATTACTCCCAGCGAAGGTTCACCCCTGCCCCAGGTTGAAGTGGTAGATTTAAGGGACGAGCTTAAGGCAGGCAATAGGAGCCTTTTTAGTCGCTCCTTGTCTCGGGCGGCAGCTAAAGCACTGGCTAATAGAGAGCAGGTGATTCTATTTCTTAATCGGAGGGGAGCGGCCACCTTTGTTCAGTGTCGTCGTTGTGGCTTGGTACTCCGCTGTCGGCGCTGTGAGGTTACCCTTAACTATCATGCTGACGAGGATGTTTTAGTCTGCCACCAGTGCAACTACCGGATGTTGGTTCCTCAGATTTGCCCTCGGTGCTTAAGTCGTCGGATAAAGTTTTTAGGCATTGGCACCCAGAAGCTGGAGCAGGAAGCTGGATATGCCTTCCCCCAGGCCGGGCTGCTGCGCTGGGATAGTGATGTTACCAGAAGAGGGAAGCATTCACATGAAGAAATACTGAACAGGTTCCAAGCCCACGAGGCTGATATTCTTATTGGCACCCAGATGATTGCCAAGGGGCTGGATTTACCCCTGGTTACGCTGGTGGGGGTAATTAGTGCTGATACCAGTTTAAACCTGCCTGACTTCCGGGCTGGGGAGAGGACCTTTCAACTGCTGAGTCAGGTGGCGGGC
>CAZCLE010000032.1:0-13227 GCA_964499445.1 uncultured Dehalococcoidales bacterium | reverse complement strand
CCTATCATGCCGGTTATCAAGCTTACCGGTAACATTAATACCTGGAACAAGCTGAACACTCATATGGATTTCAATGTGAGCAGCATAATTGATGGCACGGAAACGATTGAGGAGGCGGGTAAAAGGCTCTTTGAGGAAACATTAAAGGTTGCCTCTGGTAAGCTGACCAAGGCAGAGGTCCTACACTATGATGAGAGTATGAACATTCTGACCTACGGACCGGTTATTTAGGAGGTATATGATATGGGCAAGGCGGTTTTAGTCAATGAGAAGGATAATGTAGTTACCGCTGTCTCAGACCTTAAAAAAGGGGAAGACGCCGTTTACAAAGTCGGTTCAGAGACGAGGCAGATTAAGACCAGTGAGGCTATCCCCTTCGGGCACAAAACAGCCCTTACCAAGATAGCTAAAGGAAGCGATATTATGAAGTATGGCGAGACAATCGGTCGCGCCAGTAAAGACATCGAACCGGGTCAGTGGGTTCACACTCACAATACTGATGAAACTTACACCCCTTCTAGATAACGAACAGGCACGAAGAGGTCTATAGCCAGGAAAGACGCCTATCCTGGCAAAGTATAGTCTCTAGATGCAGAGCGGCTAGTTCCTGTTGCCTCGTCCCATATTTGGTGCCTAGCCAACAGGGAGGCAAAATGGCAACAAATCAAGAGAGTAACAGTGCCCAACGACTGGTAGAGTTATGCAGCCAAAGATTGTCGCAACGGCGGCTAATTCTAGCCAGCAACCGCGGACCGGTTGAACATTATCTTACCGAGGACGGACAACTCCGCTCGCGGCGTGGCAGTGGTGGGGTAGTCACTGCTCTCAGTAGCCTTAGCAAATACGTAGAGCTTGACTGGATTGCTAGCGCTATGGGGGAAGGAGATAGGCAGGTAGCACGAAGAGCCCAAGGAGGGCGTTTCAAAGTGCCCTCAGCCAGTGATAACTTACATCTCCATTTTGTGGTCAGCCCCAGCAACATGTATCACAAATTTTATAGTGTCATTTGCAATCCCCTTCTCTGGTTCCTTCAACACTACATGTGGAGTTCATCTCGTACCCCCAACATAGACCGAGCTGTTCAGGATGCCTGGGAAAATGGTTATGTTCCGGTGAACCAAGCCTTTGGCCAAGCAGTTATTGATGATGCCGCCGGAAGTGAACCACTACCCATAGTAATCCTAAACGACTATCACCTTTACCTCGTCAGTGCTTATATTCGGAGCCGGGTGCCAAGCCTGGTAATTCAGCACTTTATCCACATTCCTTGGCCATCACCGTGCTACTGGCAACTGCTACCGGGTTATATGCGGCAGGGAATCCTCAGCAGTTTATGCACCGCTGATATTGTAGGCTTGCAGACCAAGCGAGATGTGCGCAGTTTCCTTCAGTGCTGTGAAGCATTTATTGACGAAGCCGAGGTAGATTATGAACACCGAACCGTTCAGATAAATGAGCATGTTGTCCAGGTTAAAGCCTATCCAGTATCTGTTGATGCTATCGGTCTTAAAAAACTGACCTCTCTAGCGACAGTAAAGGAGTACGAAGAGAAATTGCGTCCCCTCTGTGGAGAGCAAACTATAGTTCGTGTCGATAGGGCTGAGCCCAGCAAGAATATCATTCGCGGCTTTAGAGCCTTTGATACGTTGCTTGAGCGCTACCCCCAATTCCGGGGAAAGTTGAAATTCATCGCTTTTCTGGTTCCCACCAGAGCTCATCTGAAGCCATATCAGAGGTATATGCAGGAGGTCATTCAGCTTATAGAAGCCATAAATAGTAAGTATGGAACTGAAGAATGGCACCCTATAGATTACTTTTACGAGAACAATTACCTGCAAGCTATAGCTGGTATGCGCCTCTACGATACTCTTTTGGTAAACCCGGTTATCGATGGGATGAACCTTGTCGCCAAGGAAGGTCCCACCGTTAATAATCGGGACGGAGTCCTGATACTATCGGAAACTGTCGGTGCCTACGAGCAATTAGGGCAGCATGCTCTGGCAGTGGCACCGGCTGATTTAGAAGGGACAACGGAAGCCCTGTATGCGGCACTGACCATGCCCGCCGATGAGAAGAATAAGCGTGCCTCCGCTTTGAAAAGGTCAATTGAAGAAGAGGATGTGACTTGCTGGCTTCTGCACTTATTGGAGGATGCGACTAACTTGGTTCAAGAGCGGTCTGAGACATCCACTTGAGAAAACGCTCCACATCATTTACCCCGTTCAGGGTAAAATCAGCTTCGGCTACCAGCTTTGCCGATATCTCCTGGCTAATGATGCCGATGGCAAGACCCTGAAAATCTGAACTATGGGAAGCAGAATGTATGGCTCTAAAGGCATCGATATCGGTGATATCATCGCCCAGATAGATGCCGCTCTGCAGATTATACTCTCGTATCAGGTCAAGGACAGCCGTACCCTTGTTTCCCTCTACCGGTGGTAGAAGGTTGATTGACATCCTGCCCTGCATAACCCGTAACCTTCTGGCCAGGGATGAATCTTGCAGCCTGGCCAGGATAATCTTCTCAACTGACCGGGGCTCACGGCAAAGCCGATAGTGAATGGTAGCCGTTATTCCCTTATCCTCTATCCTGACACCCTCTATAGACAGTGACGGGGCTAATTCCCTGATGACGGTCTTAATTACTTCAGGGTAGTCCTGGGCATCCCTGGTAAACTCGGAATGACCCTCAACCCATCGCTCCAGCCCATGATTACCGATATAGACCACCCCATCAATTTTAAGCATATTCTTGACTTCATCAGCCGGTCTTCCTGAGATGGCGGCTACCAGGGCTAGATGCTGACTGAGGAGGGACAAATAGTGGCGGCAAAGTGGGGAAACCTCAGCTTGTTGTGGGGTGGGAGCCGTCTCGCTTATGGTGCCATCAACATCGGTAACAAGCCCAAAGGGAGACCGCTTTAGGAGTTTTTCAATTAAATCCAAATGGTCAAAGACATACGGCACAAACTAAATTTAACAGGTGTATATGCTTTCGTCAACTCCAAGCTCGACAAATCGGCTGAGATAAGCTAAAGTTAATATTTAAAGATGCCAGAGATTAAACAGCCGGAGCCCCCGGTTTTAGCCGTAGACCTGGGCGGTACCAAGATAATTACCGCTATCATTTCTGACCAAGGCCAGATACTGACTAAGGAATACTGTCTCACCCTGGCTGAAGAGGGACCACCGTCGGTAATTAACCGGATACTTGCGGCTATAGACCACCTCCTCAGTGGCAAAAGTATGGACTCATCCCAACTGGATAGCATAAGCGTGGCTGCGGCTGGGGCTATAGATTTCGACCAGGGGCTAATAACCTCATCCCCAAATCTTCCCGGCTGGCATAATATTCCGCTGAGGGATACGGTAAAGGAGAAATACGGGGTTAACACCTTCCTAATCAATGATGCCAGTGCCGCTGCCTTGGGCGAGCATCAATTTGGCGCTGGGAAGGGGATAAGAAACCTTATTTATCTTACGGTGAGCACAGGCATTGGTGGCGGGATTATCATTAATGGCGAGTTATACCTTGGAGCCTGTGGTAGCGCTGGAGAGATTGGACATATGACCATTGATGTTAATGGACCAAGGTGCAGTTGCGGCAATATCGGCTGCTTGGAAACGCTAGCCTCGGGTACCGCCGTGGCTAGGGAAGCGGCAAGGCGTATCAGCCAGGGGGGAAGCTCCTCTCTTACCGAGATAGTGTCGGGTAAGATAGAGGATATCACTGCGGAAAAGGTCGACGTTGCGGCGGCGGGTGGAGACTCTCTAGCCGCGGAGGTTATCGCTGAGGCAGCAACCTACCTCGGGGTAGGTATGGTAAACTTAGTTAATATCTTTAATCCGGAAATGATTATTGTTGGTGGGGGGATGGCAAAAATGGGAGACCGCCTGCTTAATCCAGCCAGGCGGGTAGTAAGGGAAAGAGCCTTCCAGTTACCGGCTCAGGCGGTGCGTATAGTTCCTGCCCAGCTGGGAGAGGATGCTGGGGTGATTGGGGCGGCTGTCTTTGCCCGTCAACAAGGTCTGACGAGGAGGACAAGATGAAGGTTCGTAAAGCGATTATCACTGCGGCTGGTTGGGGAACGAGGTTCCTACCTATTACCAAGTCTCAGCCCAAGGAGATGCTGCCACTGGTAAATAAACCGCTAATCCAGTATTCAGTGGAGGAGGCAATTAACTCAGGTATTGAGCAGATTGTTATGATAACCGCTCTGGGCAAGCGAGCTATTGAGGACTACTTTGACCGCTCCTTTGAACTAGAATATGTCCTGGAGCAAAAAGGAGAAACTAAGCTATTGCAAGAGATGCGTGAGCTATCCAACCTGGTTGATATCTGCTATATCAGGCAGAAGGAACAACTGGGTCTTGGTCATGCCATCCTAACCGCCAGGGGCATCATTGGCGACGAGCCCTTCGCCGTCTTACTCCCCGACGACATTATTGATAGTAAGGTGCCGGTATTAAAGCAGATGATAGAAGTTTATGAGCAATATAGAACTAATGTCGTAGCCGTTGAGAGCATTAGCCGCCAGAACACGATAAAGTATGGCATCATTGAGCCCAAGAGGGTCTCCGAGCGCATATGTCAAGTCCTTAGCCTGATCGAGAAACCGGAGCCGGCAGAAGCTCTCTCTGACCTGGGGGTAGTAGGCAGGTATATCCTTATGCCCCAGATATTTGATGCCCTTAAGGTCATTCCATCGGGTAAAAATCAGGAAATTCAGCTTACTGATGCTCTGCGGTGGTTACTCAACCAACAGGCAATATATGCCTATGAATTTGAAGGAGTGCGGTATGATACCGGCACCCCTTTAGGCTGGCTGGAGGCGACAGTGGCTCTGGCGTTAAAGCGTCCTGATATCGGGCCGGAACTGAGAGAGTATTTGCGTCAACTCCTCTGAATATTGAGATTGATTAGCAACCCTATCCCTTATATCCTATTCTCTTTGATAAACCACCGGTTCATTGACAGCTGGTATGACTTACACTAAAATCATATGAGACTATGACTAGTGATGAAATTCGAGCGGCATTTCTGAGATTCTTTGAGGAGAAGGGACATAGAATCATTCCTAGCTCCTCGTTGATACCTCAGGGAGACCCCACTTTACTACTTACCAGTGCCGGTATGGTACAGTTTAAGCCTTACTATCTGGGCGAGGAAGTGCCGCCAAATCCCCGTTTGGCATCATGTCAGAAGTGCTTTCGCACCACTGATATTGAAGTGGTAGGTGACTCCGGCCATCTTACCTTCTTTGAAATGCTGGGCAACTTTAGTATCGGTGATTATTTTAAGCAAGAAGCCATCAACTGGGCATGGGAATTTGTTACCCGATGGTTGGAGCTTCCGCCACAGCGCTTGTGGATAACTATCTTTCTTGATGATGACGAATCTTTTCATCACTGGCGAAAGCTAGGCGTGCCCGAGGAAAGGATATTGAGGTTCGGCGAGGAGGATAACTTCTGGGGGCCAGCCGGTGATTCCGGACCCTGCGGGCCGTGCAGTGAAATTCACTACGACTTTGGGGAAGAGGTTGGCTGTGGGAGGGCTTCTTGCGCTCCGGGTTGTGATTGTGGTCGTTTCTCCGAGATTTGGAACCTGGTCTTCACCCAGTATAATCAGGACACGGCAGGACGGCGCACCTTGTTGCCCAAACCTAATATTGATACCGGCATGGGACTGGAGAGAACGGCGGCGGCAGTGGAGGGCAAAACCTCTGTCTATGAAATTGACCTCTTCATCCCGTTAATTGAGTGTATATCTGAGCTAGCTGGAAGAAAATATGGCGTTGATGATGATGCAGTAGATAATACTATGCGAATAATAGCTGAGCATAGCCGGGGGATTGCCTTTCTTATCGGTGACGGGGTAATTCCCAGCAACGAAGGGCGTGGTTATGTGCTGCGCCGACTGTTGCGCCGCGCCGCCCTCTTTAGCCGAAGATTAGGAATAGATAAACCGTTCCTGGCTGAACCAGCCAAGACCACTATTTCCCAGATGGGGCATATCTACCCTGAAATAGTACAGAGACAGGACTTCATTATTAAGGTAATTGAGATTGAGGAAGCCAGATTCAACGAGACCCTCAGTACCGGGCTGGAGGTTATTGGGGGCTTACTGGACTATCGTGAGGTTCACCGAGGCACAATACCAGACCTAGTCCCATTCTTACGAGATTTTAAACCTGCATCTGAAAATGCGGCAAAGGTTTTGGAACAATATGGGTTTGTAGGTGGGGGGTGGGAAACAGGACGCCAAGTTGGGGCAGAAATGGCTGCGGAGGTGATTTCACAATTGACCCATGATTTTCTTGAAGAGTTGGAAGAGGAAGGTGGTCAATTAGGTGAACCTGCCCAAGGCATTCTTGATAGGCTTGAGCGCTGGGGTCAGGATGTTTCTGGCTATGAAGTATTTACACTCTACGATACCTACGGGTTTCCAGTGGAATTAACCAAAGAGATTGCTGTTGGGCGAGGCTTTTCGGTTGACATGGAAGGCTTTGAGAAGGAAATGGAGAAACAGCGGGAGAGGGCTCGGACAGGTGGTTGGAAGAAACTGGCTGAGACGACTATTACAATTTACCCTAAGTCTATGAAGACAGAGTTTGTTGGCTATGATAGCCTCAAGTACAGGTCGGTTATCATTAATCTCATGGTTGGCAATAACCCCACAGAAACGATAGAAGAGGGGCAGGAGGCAAGCCTGATTTTAGAGACTACCCCTTTCTATGGGGAGATGGGGGGGCAGGCGGGTGATACCGGTCAGATAAGCAGTCCGTCAGGTAAATTTATTGTTACCGATACTATCCGTGTGCCACCAGATATTATTGTCCATCAAGGATATGTTATTGAGGGTGGCTTTAAGGTAGGCGATAGGGTAGAGGCTGAGGTTGATAGAGAGCGGCGACTTGATATTGCCCGCAATCATACCGCCACCCATTTACTTCAGGCAGCCCTTCGCCGGGTATTGGGGGAGCATATCCAGCAACGGGGGTCGTTAGTAGCCCCAGACCGACTCAGGTTTGACTTTTCCCACCTAACGGCAATGACTGATGATGAAATAAATAAAGTAAACAATATTGTCAACGAAAAAATCCGTCACAATCTGGCAGTATATGACGAAGAGCTTCCGTATAAAAAGGCTATAGAGGCAGGAGCTATAGCCTTATTTGATGAAAAATATGGCGATGTAGTCAGGGTAATGAAAATTGGTGAACCGATAATTAGCGCCGAGCTATGCGGCGGTACCCATGTCGCCTCAACCGGGGAGATAGGCTTCTTTTACATCATCAGCGAAAGCAGCATCGGGGCCGGACTACGCCGCATTGAAGCCGTTACCGGTAGAGGTGCTGAGGCACTTATTGCCCATCGGTTATCCAGCCTGGAGAAGGCTGCCCAATCTATAGGCGCTACACCGGAAGATATTCAGGATAAGCTGTCCAGCATAGCCACCGAGCTTGATAAGGAGCACAAGCGGACTCTGGCTCTGGAGAGGGAGCTGGCCAGAAAAGAAGCCGAGTCTCTGCTAAGTCAGGCGGAAGTAGTTAACGGGGTAACCTTGTTGGTGGCTAAGGTGTCATCTACTCGCTCTCAGATTCTACGGGAAATGGCTGACCTGATTAGAGACAAGCTTAAAAGTGCGGTAATAGTTCTGGGTACAGTTTATGAAAATAAACCCTTTTTCCTAGCCACCGTAACCCCGGATTTAACAGCTAAGGGTTATAATGCTGGCGACATAGTAAAGCAGGTAGCCGGGGTGACCGGGGGCAGTGGTGGGGGCAATGCCCGATTAGGTCAGGCAGGTGGTAAGGATAAAGGTAGATTAGATGAAGCCCTCCGGCTGGTGAAAAGCCTGATATAGAATTCGCAGATAGGCAAAATTTGATTAGTGAAGTAGCCTCTTACTAGAAGGACTCTGAAATAGCCAGAGCAGTAGAGCTTTACTACCGCTGGCTATTACCGATTGAGCAAGACCGTATATCACCGGAAGCTTGAAGGGGTGAAACCCCTTCAAAAGTAACCCCTCCCCCTCTCCTTTGAAGGAGAGGGGGATAAAGGGGGTGAGGTTGATAGAGAACCTTAAACGGTTTGGAGGTAAATAAAACGCGTAGCCTGGGTCTTGACATTGGCGATAAATGGATAGGGGTGGCTCTCAGCGACCCCCAGGGTTTATTAGCCAGCCCGCTCACCATTATCAACCGCAGAGATGAAACGACAGACATCACGGCTATTACTGATATTGTCAGCCAGCACCAGGTTGGGCAGATTATAGTAGGCTTACCCCGCTCTATGGATGGGAGTTTGGGTCAGCAGGCCGAGAAGGTAAAAGTCTTTACCCAGGGGCTGCGCAGTCATACCAATGTTCCTGTAGAGTTCAGGGATGAGCGTTTAACCACAGTATCAGCTAAACGCCTGATGCGAGCGGCTGAGACTAAAAGAAACCGGAGAAAAGCCCGGGATGATGCTATAGCTGCCGCCCTCATCCTGCAAGGCTATCTGGACGAGACTCCTCAGCCAGGAACCTAACTGGTTATGTAGCCTGGTTTAGGTTAATTTTAGAGCATGGCTGTTCTTGGCTCACAGTTAATGGGCTAAGCACTTAAGGACTTAGGCAACACCGCTATGGATACTCAACAATCACGCCCAAAAACCAAGCTATTTAATATTCTGGACTGGCTCCGCTCCAACGAGGTAGCCTTTGGTTTACTCCTGGCTGTTATCGTAGGGGTTATTGCCGGCTTTGGCGCAATAGTCTTCCGGTGGCTGATTAGCTCCTTCCAATCATTATTTTTCGGCGGTGGAGCCAGCTATCTAGGCTTTCTGGGGCAATATTATATCATCCTGTTACCTGTGGTTGGCGGGTTAATCGTTGGTCTCCTAGTCTACTTTGGGGCTCGCGAGGCTAAGGGACACGGTGTTCCTGAGGTCATGGAAGCAGTGGCGGTTCAAGGCGGTCGTATCCGTCCCAGAGTAGCCGTAATCAAGTCGCTAGCTTCTTCAATATGTATCGGCAGTGGTGGTTCAGTCGGTCGAGAAGGACCTATTGTTCAGATTGGCGCTTCGGCCGGCTCAACTATTGGGCAATGGCTCCATCTATCCGATGGCTGGGTAAGAACATTGGTAGCCTGTGGGGCTGCCGGTGGCATCTCGGCTACCTTTAATGCCCCTATCGGTGGGGCGTTTTTTGCCATGGAGATAATCCTGGGTAGATTTGTTACCCCAAGGTTTGGCTTCGTGGTTATAAGCTCGGTAGTAGCCAATTTCATCTCGCATATTTTTCTGGGTGACCAGCCCTCTTTTGGAGTAGTGCCTTACAGCATGGTCAGCTACTGGGAGATACTGCCTTATGCCATACTCGGTATCCTAGCCGGTTTAGCCAGCCTCGCCTTTATGCGCCTGCTCTATAAGTGCGAGGACTTATTTAGTGCGTTACATATTCCCGAATATGTTAAGCCCGCCATAGGTGGTATTGGAGTAGGTCTCATTGGATTATACTCTTTAGACCTCTTGGGCGTGGGCTATGGAGATGTCTACTGGGTTAGCCATATGAGTGTTAACCAAGCTTTAGTGGGTACGATTGCCCTTCAGTCTCTGGTTATTCTGCTCGTTCTGAAGATAGTGGCGACTTCACTTACTATTGGCAGTGGCGGCAGTGGCGGTATTTTCGCCCCGTCTCTCTTTATTGGGGCTATGCTTGGGGGAGCTTTTGGTACCGTAGCTCACCAGCTATTCCCGGCATACGTAGCCTCTTCAGGTGCTTATACCCTAGTGGGGATGGCAGCCGTATTTGCTGGAGCTGCCTGGGCTCCTATCACAGCCATTATCATGCTTTTTGAAATGACTATGGACTATAACATAATTCTGCCACTGATGGTTACGGTGATTATCAGCACCGTTGTTTCACGGAAGTTGAGCCGTGAGACTATCTACACACTTAAGTTAGTACGACGGGGTATAGATATTCGTCGGTTAGAGCAAACCAGCCCGATGAGAACGACCACCGTGGCTAAAGCTATGACACGGAATTTCTCCACCGTTCCGACAACAATGTCGGTTGGTGACCTAGTAGCTAGATTGCACAGGACCGAGCACCGTAGCTCTCCTGTCGTGGACAAAGATGGGGGCCTTTATGGAATGGTTACCCTAACTCAAGTTGAAGCCTCCATGGCAAAAGGCAATCTTGAGGATTTAACTGTTGGTGATATCTGCTCCAGATTGGAATCCATAATAGTGGCTTATCCTGACCAATATTTACATGAGGTATTAGTCAAAGTCGGTGCCCGGGATATAGGGCGAATTCCTGTAGTTGAGAGAGACAACCCCAAGCACCTACTGGGGGTACTACGACGGCATGACATTATTAAAGCTTATGTTAGAACAGTAGCCGATAAACCTTACCGTTAGGCTACTAATACCCGAAGATTATTGAAGTCCCACTTAGTAGATTTGATTTAATATAGTACCAGTAGGGGGGTGAGGTTAATAAATAACCTCATTAGCTTTCATTTAAGACAAACCTGCCCTGATAGTAAGGCTCGGGCTGGGGAACTCAAGACGCCACATGGACTGGTAGCTACGCCGGTATTTCTCCCGGTAGGCAGCCAGGGGGCAGTTAAAACGCTGGTTCCTGAGGAGCTAAGAGATATCGGGATTCGGATGATACTGGCTAATACCTACCACCTTTATCTCAGACCAGGCATTGACGTAATTGAAAAAATGGGAGGTTTACATAAATTCATGGCTTGGGACAGGGCTATTCTCACTGATAGTGGCGGCTACCAGATTTTTAGCTTAGCCCGGCTACGCCGGGTCAGCGATGACGGGGTTACATTCCGTTCCCATATTGATGGAAGCCAACACCTTATTACTCCTGAGCTAGCCATTCAGTTTCAAGAGGCTCTCGGTGCCGACATTATTATGGTCCTGGATGAGTGCCCGTCCCACGATGATAGCTTTGATAAAGTGCGGAGGGCAATGGATAGAACCCATCGGTGGGCGGAGAGGTGCCAAAAAGCTCAAAGGCGTAATGACCAGGCTCTATATGCTATTGTGCAGGGGGGCATCTTCCCCCACCTTCGGCATCAGTCAGCCGAGTACCTCACCTCGCTGGGCTTCGCCGGTTATGCTATCGGCGGCTTGAGCATTGGAGAAACTAAAAAGGTAACTTTCGACATAACCGAAGAAACGGTGACTTTATTACCGGAGGACAAGCCGCGATACCTTATGGGGGTAGGCTCTCCCGAGGATATTATAGAGGGAATAGCCAGGGGGATTGATATATTTGACAGCGCCCTGCCTACACGCGTAGCCCGAAATGGTGCCGTTTTTACCGGACAGGGCAGACATAATATTAGAAATGCCGCCTATAGACAGGTGGAACAACCTGTTGACCCCGATTGCGGTTGCTATACCTGTCGCACTTTCTCAGCGGCTTATCTCCATCACCTTTTTAATTGCAATGAGCTATTAGCCTACCGGTTAGCCACTATTCATAACCTGAATTTCATTAATAACCTGATGGGTAAAGCCAGGAGCGCTATCCTGAATGGCGCCTTTAGCTCTTTCAAAGATAGTTTCCTGGCAGGTTATAAACCTACCGATGAGCAGATGCGGCTTAATCAAAAACAAAAGTGGTTAAAATCGCAGAATCGGAGTGAATAATCCAGGTCGTTTATGAGAGCAGATTGAAGGGGATAGTAATCTTTAACTAGTACTCGTTACTAACCGGGTCAACCCGCACCCCTTTAGAGATTGCCCAACTAATTCCATCTTCAATATCCTTGTCCTTACCCTCAAGTTCCAATACTAACCAGCCTCTATCCTCGGTCACCTCAGCCCGGCGAATATTGGTTACCAGGTTAAATTGCTGACCAAGGTTATGGGTAATTGGTTCCACAAGTAGTTCGGTGGAGAAGGTGAGCATTACCCGCCGTTTTGCCATTCTGCTCTCCTTTTGTTATCCCTCTATATTATTATCAATGAACTAAGCTATCACCGCTTGTTTCCGCTACTCTGTAGTTTCATATGCTCCTTGCGCATACACCTGTCCATAACTACCAGGAGCCCTGATTCCTTAGCCCGAGCTGCTGCCTCATTGTTTGTCACCCCTTCCTGCATCCATACTGCCTTAGCCCTTATTTTAATTGCCTCTTCTACAATACCCGGCACCTCGTCAGAGCGGCGGAAGATGACAACCACATCTACCAACTCAGGGATAGAAGCCAGCTCATGATAACAAACCTCTCCCAATATTTCCCTTGCCTTGGGGTTTACCGGGATTATTTTATAACCCTGCTTCTTAAGGTAGCTGGCTACCTTATAGCTGGGACGTTCGGGGTCCAGGGAAAGCCCGACTACGGCAACGATTCTACCGGAGTTTAAAATTTCTTCCTCTATGTTCACCGTCTTATCTCCATAGGACATATTATTCAAGGGCAACGTAGAAGACCTGCCGGCATTATACCGACATCTGACAGATTTTCACCTCACCCCAGAGTCCTATTTTGTCATCTTCAATAATTATCACCCCCAGCAACTCATCAATACCCTTAGCAAACTCGAGCCCGTTCGATATGTCATCCGGCTGCTTAATCAAGTTGCCTATAGCCGTAGCTGCCGCATCAGCCAGAGCGACTGATTTAGAAAGCACTATAACCGCATCAGCCTTCCCATAACTCAGAGAGTGCCCTACTGTGCCTGAAGAGGTACAAATTCCTAGCGGAGTATCCTCTTTATTGATTTCCAGACCAATCTTCCCGGTTAGAGACGATTTGCCGGCATAAATCCCGATTAGCCTTTTCTTCAAGCTCTTCAGATAAATATCGCCCCCATTTTCTACAATTATCTCCGGGGAAAAGACCAGTAGCTCATTGCCCACAAATTCAGCTATCGCCCCGGCCACTGAAGCCATAGGACCAACCCCGACTTTTGCTGCCGACTCGGCCATTGACTTTACAATACGTGGGGCGTCTTCCTCAACGGGAAAGATTCCGAGGGAGGTTAGGAAGGTAGGGTGTCGCTCGATATACCCCTCCAGAGTATTGCGATATTTCAATACCAGCTTAAGGGCTTTTCTTTTCAGGTTAGTTGAGGCACGGATATATAAATCCGTCTCTTTTACGGCTACGTTAACGGAGATTAGGTCTTTATCTTTAATCCAATGCCGATATGTTCTGGGCTCATACATAGGCTAGAAATGCACCTCCATCGCTCTTGGAGGGC
>CAZCLE010000031.1:0-13349 GCA_964499445.1 uncultured Dehalococcoidales bacterium | reverse complement strand
AGGTGCGTGATTTCACGCCCTCTAAACATCACCGTTACCTTAACCTTATCCCCGCTATCCAGCAGTTTCCTAACCGACCTAGCCTTAGCCTCAAAATCATGACTATCAATCTTAGGTCGTAGCCTGACCTCCCTCAGCAGTGAAACCTTCTGCTTTCGCCTGAGCTCACGCTCTTTCTTAGCCTGCTCATATTTATACTTCCCGTAGTCAAGAAGTCGGCACACCGGTGGCACCGCTGTAGCTGCTACCTCTACCAGGTCAAGATTTTGCTTACTGGCTACCTCCCGTGCTTGGTATAAGGGCATAATCCCTAATTGCTCTCCCTTATCCCCCACGAGGCGAACCTCTTTGGTTTTAATGCGCTCATTAACACGCAGTGGCTTAACTATGTCCTTATTTACCTCCTCCGAGCTTCGGTATCTTATAGGCAGAAACTATAGCACATTCCCTTATGCTAATCAAACTATGGAGATTGTTTACCAACCTCACTGTCACTCTAATTCTTTTACCCTGTCTGTAATAGCTGTCCTGATGGTTTTCTTGAAGCTGTCCAACGATTGGGAAGTCAATTGCTCCCCGCTACGCAGACGGACGGAAACTGTAGAAGCGGTTACCTCTTTATCACCTACCACCAGCATATATGGCACCTTATCCAGTTGTGCCTGCCGAATTTTGCGATTTACCGTCTCTGACCGGGCATCAACTTCCACGCGCGTGCCTTCACTTTTAAGTTCAGCCTCCAGCTTATAGGCATAGTCAAGGTGGCGGTCAGCCACTGGAATCAATATTACTTGAAGTGGTGCCAGCCATACCGGGAAGGCACCCCGGTAGTACTCAATAAGCGAGGCAAAGAAGCGCTCCATACTACCCAGCACGGTACGATGCACCATCACCACCGAATGCTCCTGACTATCCTCACCAATATAGGTAACATTGAACCTCTGGGGAAGGTTAAAATCAACCTGAATAGTAGGCCCCTGCCAGCCTTCAAACTTAATATCTATCTTAGGCCCATAAAACACACCCTCCCCCGGGTCTATATCATAGTCAACCCCCTGTCGAGCCAGAGCCTGACGTAAGGTCTCGGTGGCTTCCTCCCAGGCCTGGATAGTGCCAGCATATTTATCAGGTCGGGTAGAAAGCAACACCTTGTAATCGGTGAAACCAAAGGTATCTACCATAAAGCGAGCTAAATCCAATACCCCTACTATCTCGTCTTCCAGCTGGTCAAAGCGACAAAAAATATGAGCATCATCCTGGGTAAAGCCTCTGACCCGGGACAAGCCGTGCAACACCCCAGAACGTTCATAACGGTAAACGGTGCCCAGCTCGGCGTAGCGCAGTGGTAATTCACGGTAACTGCGCTGCCTGGTTTTATAAATCAGGATATGACCCAGGCAATTCATTGGCTTAATGATATACTCCTGCCCTTCTACCTCCATCGGGCTATACAGGTAATCTCGGTAAAATTCCCAGTGACCGCTGGTTCTCCATAAGTCCAGTTTGGCAATATGAGGAGTGTAAACGATATCATAGCCACGCTTAATATGCTCATCCTTCCAGAAATCCTCAATAACCCGGCGAACTACCGCCCCCTTGGGGTGCCAGTGAACCAGCCCAGGACCAGCCTCCTCGTGAATACTGAACAGGTCAAGCTCCCTGCCTAACTTCCTGTGGTCGCGCTTGACGGCTTCATCAAGTTTTTTCAGGTGCTCGGCCAAAGCCTCTTCGGTATCAAAAGCTACGCCATATATTCGCTGTAACATAGGGCGGTGCTCATCACCCCGCCAGTAGGCTCCGGCAATGCTGACCAGCTTGAACGCCCCTATCTCCCCGGTAGAACTCACATGAGGTCCGCGACACAAATCAACAAACGAACCCTGTCGATACAGGCTAAGCTCGTCATCTGGAAGTTCATCGATTAACTCCAGCTTATAGGGCTGGGCGGCAAACAATCGTTGCGCCTCTTCCTTAGTTACTTCGTCCCTAACAAAAGGCACATTTGAAGCAATTATTTCCGCCATCTTAGCCTCAATAAGCGGTAAATCATCGGGGGTCAATGAGCGGGGTAGGTCAAAGTCATAATAAAAGCCATTTTCAATAGCCGGCCCAATGCCAAACTTAGCCTCAGGGAAGATAGACTGAACCGCTTCAGCCATAACATGAGCTGCCGAATGCCGCATTACCTCCAACTTATTATCGTCGTCTATTTGTTGCTCTTCACCAAGAACCATTATTAAAATCCCCGCAATCTACTAAATGAAAACCTCCCACCCTCTTTGGGGCAAGAGGCTTTAACCACCTCTACTATTACTCAGTCCTAATAAAATCTATAAATCTATTTACCAACAATATTCTAACTATGACGGGCATCATGATATAAAGATGCTACTCATTACTCGCCAACCTTATTATACCAATCGCGAGCTATAAGTGCAATCACCTTAGTCTTTAAATTGCCATGATGAGCCTCAAGACGCTATAATACTCCAGATATTCGCATGATAAAGAAGGTTTTCCCTATCCTGGCTCTATCCATTTTCTCGTCTATGCTGGGGGTCGGGATAGTAGCTCCGCTTTTGCCTCTTTACGCCGAGAACCTGGGGGCTACCGGAATCGGGATAGGCATAATCTTTGCTAGCTTCTCTATCTCCCGAGCTATATTTATGCCTATTACCGGCTGGCTCTCCGACCGCAGGGGGCGAAAGCTGTTTCTCACCATCGGGCTTCTCAGCTACTCAATTATCTCACTGGGCTATATATGGGCAGACAGCGTCTCCCAGCTAACCTTAGTCCGCTTAATTCACGGGGCTACCGCCGGCATGATTTTACCCATCGCCCAGGCTTATATTGGCGACATTGCTCCCGAGGGCGAAGAGGGAACCTGGATGGGCTATTTTAATGCTGCTTTTTTCGCTGGCTTTGGCTTCGGTCCCTTGATAGGTGGAGTCCTAACTGACCACCTTGGCATGAATTTCGCCTTCTCCACTATGGGCGGACTTAATATGCTGGCATTTCTGATAGTTATTCTTTTCCTTCCTGAAATTGGGCAGAAGAAAACGGCAGCCAGTCTTCATCTATCCTTTAGAGAAATGAGCACCAGCAGCATGGTAAAGGGTCTCTTCAGTTTCCGGGTGGCATTTTCCCTGGGCAGGGGAACCTTTGCTACCTTCCTGCCTATCTTCGCCGGTATATATATTGGCTTGAGTCCGACTCTCATCGGGGTGCTGCTGGCAGTCAATATCTTGCTGATGTCACTATTTCAGCTATATGGTGGTTATATTGCCGATAGGTTCAACAGAAGACTTCTGGTAGCCGTTGGCGGTCTTGTCAATCTTGCCTTCCTGGCTCTGATTCCCCTGGGTAGCAACTTCTGGCTGCTATTAGGGATATGCGCTCTGGGTAGCCTTGGTGGTGCCATCTCCATACCCGCTGCCTCAGCCCTGGTCGTAGAGGAAGGCAAAAGGTTTGGCATGGGCTCAACTATGGCCATGTTTACTATGGCATTCAGCATTGGTATGGCTATAGGACCACTGCTTAGCGGGGTATTAGCCGACTTAGTAAATATTAACTCAGTATTTTACTTTGGCGCCAGTATGTCACTGGTGGGAACCAGCCTGTTTATCTGGTTCACCAGGTGATACCACTGGAAGAGAACTAATACACTAAAAGAAACGGCGCTGCCTCTTCCTGAAGAATAAGCCAGCGATGAGTCCCAAAACCAGACCGCCAAGGTGAGCCTGCCAGGCTACATAAGGGAGAAAGGAGATTATGAAGAAACCACCGATGACCGCTACCCAGAGGGGAAGAGGGGCTGGTATGGGAAATACAAAGACCCTCAACTTGGGCACCATTACCGTCAGCACTCCTCCCAGAGCAAAAATAGCTCCTGAGGCACCGACAGCTATAGCCAGGGGCGAAGGCGGCAGAAGCAGGTAACAAATGTTCCCCAGTATTCCCCCCAGAAAGTAAACGATGAGAAAGCTTCTCCCTCCAATCAATCTAGACAGAAATCCCCCGAAGAAATAGAGGGTTATCATATTGGCGATAATATGCCCTATACCAGCATGGACAAAAAGGTTGGTAACTATAGTCCACGGCATATCGTGAAAGGCGGCCGGCTGTAGTCCAAGAAACCCGAAGATAAGTCTTGGGTTTATGAGCGTAGCTATAAATAGCAGAAAGTTTACCGCTATTAACAGCCACACGGGGGTTAAATTGAAGCCTCGGTAGCTTTTATACATTACTTTGCTTACATTGATGTTCGGTTAAGCGAAACCTAACCCTTATCCCAAGGGATATATATTTCCCTCTCACATAATAACTCTGGAGCCCTGGCCGTGGCAAGGCGGGCTCCGTTATTCCTCCAGAATCATCCCTACTCCACACTCTATGCATTGTTTGGGAAACAGACGCCTTATTTCTGTCTTATATTGTGTGCAGTGGCAAGGACCTATCAGGGATAAGCCTTCTAACCTCCTAAAATCATGGAAAGCGTGGAAACCACCAACAACCCCGTAAACCTTTCCAAATCCTGAAGCCGCATCTATGATTTCCCCAAGTCCGGGATGGGAACACCCCGCTACTATAAGAATCCCCCGGCTCGTCTTGAGAGCTAAAGACTGCTCCATGCCTCCAAGCTCACCGGTAGAGAAAACACCTTCAGCAATCTGGAGGGAATCGGTAACTATGGTTACTTTTCTGCCCGGAATAGTCCCCCAAAAGGATGCTGGAATATAGACCTCAGCCTCCTTATTTATCTGCAATACACCATCAAGACCTCCAGTATGGTCACCGTGAGCATGCGAAATTACGATTATCCCTATGCGTCTTGGGTCAATCCCCAGCTCCTTCATATTGTGCAACAATGTGGGACTGTCAGCCCCGGTATCAAATAGAATTGGTGGTGCATTTTCCGTTTCTATCAGGGATGAAAAGCCCCACCCCGCCTTTAGTCCCTTCGTCCGGGCTTCATTGTCATAAACAATGGTAAGCTTCATTCGTCTGTCTCCCTTCTATCTCCTCCTATGACCAGTGATAGATAAATCTTATATCAAAATCACCGCCCCATCAATAATCCAAATATTGAGTTACCCCAAAACCTTGCCAAGCAATTGAGCGATATGCTAAAATGCAACGGATAGAAAATTACGCCTAATGGATATGGTTCCCCACAGACTTAAGAAACAGCAGCGAACACCTGTGGCTGACAGCTGTCAGGCTGGGCGCGGCATTAATTGTTCCGCTCATCATCACCTACTTAATCCTACCGCACAAGAAGCACAATAGACAAGATTAAATCAAGAGGAGATTAATTATGAACTCAGTAGCCAGCAAAACCAGCGATGAAGTGGTAATGACAGCCGAGGGCGAAGAGTTTCTTGAGGAGGTCTGTTCTATTCCAGGTGGTGAGAGTGTGCGGTGGTGCATCCAATGTGGTATGTGTTCAGCATCGTGTCCCAATGTGGCTCAAATGGACAATTCACTCCGAAGAACCATTGCCTTGATACGTGCCGGGAGACGCCACGATGTCTTGACGAGCAATACTATGTGGGTTTGTGCCTCCTGCTACCTCTGCACCGCGCGATGTCCCAAGGAGGTTAAAATAACCGAGCTTATGCATACCCTGGAACGCTTAGCCGGTTATTACGGGCTGACTACCAAGAGAACGACGACCGCCACTATGTACCGGGCTTTTATTGACTCTATAAAGAGTAACGGACGCGTCCATGAGCTTGGAATGATGACGAAGTATTATCTATCGACAGTATTAGCTTTGAAGGTAAACCCATTTTCTCTGATTAAGATGCTTCCGCTGGCATTAAACTTAATGTCACGCGGACGCATGACTATTAAGCCAACAAAGATAAAAGGAGCTGAGCAAATCAAAACTATTGTGGAGAGAGCTAAGGCTTTAGGAGGTGTCAAATGAAGTATTACTCCTACTTTCCCGGCTGCTCTTCATCTGAAGGAACGGCAGTAGCCTACGGTCTGTCGACACAGGCTATCTGTGGTCCCCTGGAGATGGAGCTAGTTGAACTGGAAGACTGGAACTGCTGTGGGACAACACCCTACAGCTCAACCGATGAGCTTGCCTCAGTCGCCGTGGCAACTCGTAACTTAGCTCTGGCTGAGAAGACAGGACTAGACCTGGTGACGCCGTGCAGCGCCTGCTATACCTCATTGAATAGAGCCAATTCTCAACTCAGGCAATACCCTGACCTACGGGATAAGGTAAATGACTGCTTGTCCAGTGTCGGCTTAGAGTATAAGGGAACAGTCAGAGTGCGGCACCTATTTGAGGTCATCTACAATGATATCGGACTTAAGGTCATTGAGTCTAAGGTGGTTAACCCCCTTAGCGAGTTGAAAGTGGCGGCTTACTATGGCTGTCAACTAGTTCGTCCCGAGCCTGGGTTCGACAATACGCATAATCCACAGTCTCTAGATGAATTTATCGTGAGCCTGGGAGCAGAGTCCACCCCTTTCCCCTTAAAAGACCGCTGTTGTGGGAGTTCTCTGGTCATACCTGAAGTGGATATAGCGCTGGGTTTAATTCATAAATTGCTTGAAAGTGCTGACAGTGGTGGCGCCCAGTGTATGGTTACTGTCTGCCCACTGTGCCAAACTAACCTTGATGCTTACCAGGCTATGGCAAAAGGGAAGTTTGGAGCTAAATACAGTCTTCCTATTCTGTTCTTTACCCAATTGTTAGGCTTGGCGCTAGGGGTCGAGCCTAAAGCATTGGCTCTGGATAAAAGCATTATATCCGCCGAAAGGGTCCTGGCACGACTTACATCTAAAGCAACTGAATGGGCAACAGCTACAAGTGAATCAGCGATAGAGCGTGAAAGTAGTCTAAGAACTAAGGCTTTACTCAAAGGGGGGAAGTGACATATGGCTAATGCAGATGAGAGGAGAATTGGAGTCTATATTTGTCATTGCGGTAGTAATATCGCCGGCATTGTCGATGTAGAAGCAGTTACTGAATTTGCTCAAGGATTGCCTTCTGTAGTAGTCGCCCGCCATAATAAATATACATGCTCTGACCCGGGACAGGATGTTATTAGAGAGGACATTAAGAATCTGGGGCTTAACCGGGTGGTGGTGGCTTCCTGCTCCCCGCGAATGCATGAGCCAACCTTCCGGCGAGTCTGTGAGAGCGCTGGGCTGAACCGCTACCTCTTTGAGATGGCTAATATTCGCGAGCACTGCTCCTGGGTAACCGAAGACCACGACCGAGCTACCGAGAAAGCCAAGGCGTTGGTAAGCGCTGCGGTAAGGCGTGTTTACTATCAAGAACCCCTGGAGAGCAGAGAGGTTTCCATCAACCCCAATACCCTGGTAGTGGGGGGAGGCATCGCTGGCATTCAGGCGGCTCTGGAGATTGCCGACTCCAAACACACCGTCTATCTGGTGGAAAGGGAGCCCAGCATTGGCGGGCATATGAGCCAGCTAGATAAGACCTTCCCCACTCTGGACTGCTCGGCTTGTATTCTTACTCCCAAGATGAGCCAGGTAGGCTCACATCCCCATATTGAGCTGATGAGCTATAGTGAAGTAGAGGAGGTTGCTGGCTATATCGGCAATTTCACGGTTAAAATCAGAAAGAAGCCCAGATATATAGATATTGACAAATGCACCGCTTGTGCTGACTGTGAACAGGCGTGTCCAGTTGAAATGCCTAATGAGTATGACATCAAATTAAGCCGGAGGAAGGCGATATATAGACCTTTCCCTCAGGCTGTCCCCAATAAGTTCGTTATTGATAAACGAGGCTACCCACCGTGTCGGGTTGCCTGTCCCGCTGGGGTCAATGCCCAAGGCTATGTAGCCCTTATCTCCCAGGGCAAGTTCAAGGAAGCGCTTGAAGTGCTGAGGAAAACTATGCCCTTTGCCGGGGTCTGTGGGCGAGTTTGCACTCACCCCTGTGAGAAGGAGTGTGAACGAGGGCAGGTTGATGAGCCGGTGTCCATTCGCTCTCTAAAACGCTTCATGGCTGACTACGAGATGAGAGTGGGCAGAGAAAAGGCAACTCCCGTCGAAAAGACAAAGGAAGGCAAAGTAGCCATTATCGGCTCCGGACCGGCAGGCTTGGCTTGTGCCTACGACCTGGTTAGACAGGGATACCCGGTTACTGTATTTGAAGCCGCCCCCCAAGCCGGTGGTCTATTGCGCTATGGTATCCCGGAACACCGGTTACCCAAGAAGATATTGGATAATGAAATCAGCTATGTCGAAGAGCTCGGAGTAGAGATAAAAACAAATACCCCGGCAGAAAACCTGGAGAATATCTTTAATCAAGGCTATAAAGCGGTATTCCTCGGTACCGGTGCCGGGATAAGCCAGAAGATGGGTATTCCCAATGAAGACGCCAAGGGAGTAATCCACGCCCTCAACTTCCTGAAGCAGGTAAGTTCAGGGAAAACGGTTGACCTTGGTGACCGAGTGGCAGTTATCGGTGGTGGCAATGCTGCCATAGATGCCGCCAAAGTAGCCCACCGCCTGGGAACCAAAGAGGTCTCGCTTATCTACCGCCGTTCCCGAGCCGAAATGCCAGCCGAGAAGAGCGAGGTTGATGAAGCCGAGCAGGAAGGAATTAAGCTCAATATCCTGATGGCACCGGTTAAAGTCCTGACCCAAGATGACCGAGTAACTGGTATCCAATGTATCCGGATGGAGCTAGGTGAGCCTGATGCCAGTGGTCGCCGACGTCCGATACCAATTAAAGGCTCGGAATTCAATATGGATATTGATACGGTAATCATGTCCATTGGTCAAGCGGTGGATAAGACAATGCTGCCCAAGGAGCTTGAATATACCAGCTGGGAGACTCTCTCTGTTGACCCGGTTACCATGCAAACCAACATTGAAGGTGTTTTTGCTGGCGGTGATGTGGTTTCTGGTCCGTCTGATGTTATTGCCTCGGTTGCGGCCGGAAAGGAATCTGCCATCTCCATCGACCTCTACCTTAGCGGAGGAGACCTAAAAGAGGGAAGACCAGCCCCTCTGGAAAGGGTAAAAGAGGTATCAAAGGAGGGGGTGGAGATAAAGGCAAGGGCAGCCATGCCAATACTTGAACCAGAGAAACGCCAGGGTTTTGCCGAGGTTGAGCTAGGCTTTGACGAAAAAACGGCTATTGAAGAAGCCAAACGCTGTTTGAACTGTGGTGCCTGCTCAGAGTGCATGGAGTGTATTAAGGCTTGCCAAGCTGAGGCAATTAATCACGAGATGACGGAGGAGATTGTCGAGGTAGATGTTGGTAACATAATCATAGCCACTGGTTACGACAGTTTTGACCCCACTCCAATTTACCAGTATGGCTATGGACGACTTGATAACGTTCTTACCAGTCTTGAGTTTGAGCGGATAATTAACGCCTCAGGGCCTACTGACGGTCATGTTCTATTGAAGGACGGCTCAGAGCCGAAGACGGTGGGCATTATTCACTGTGTAGGCAGCCGTGACAAAAATTATCACGAATATTGCTCCCAGGTGTGCTGTATGTACTCCATGAAATTCAGCCACTTGATAAGAGAGCACGTTCCCGGAGCTAAAGTCTATGAATTCTATATCGACATCAGGGCGGCGGGCAAGGCTTACGAGGAGTTCTATAACCGAGTCCTGGATGAAGGAACCAACTTTATTCGGGGTCGTCCCAGCGATATTATTCCGCAGGATGGTAAACTGATTGTCCATGTTGAAGATACCTTAGCCAATATCCAACGCCAAGTCCCGGTGGACATGGTGATACTGAGCACAGGTCTTGAACCAAAGGCGGACGCAGCTGAAGTTGCCCGGCAGTTCTCCCTGAGCCTAAGCGCCGATGGCTTCTTCCTGGAGAGACACCCCAAGCTTGACCCGGTGGCAACAATGACTGACGGTGTCTTCGTCGTCGGTTGCTGCCAGTCTCCCAAGGATATTCCGGCCACGGTGGCTCAGGCAGCGGCAGCTGCTGCCCGAGTTCTAGCCATGATTAGCGCTGGCACCATAGAGATTGAAGCTGCCATCGCTCATATCGATGAAGAGCTTTGCTCTGGCTGCAGGATATGTGAGAGTCTTTGCCCCTACAAGGCTATCTCCTTTGACGAGGAGAAAAAGGTGTGTTGGGTTAATGAAGCTCTGTGTAAGGGATGCGGAGCCTGTGTGGCCGCTTGCCCCAGTGGGGCTAATACTGGCAAGCATTTCACTACTGAAGAAATCATGGCTGAGATTGAGGGTATATTAGTATGACATAGTCCCATTGCTATAGAGTAATAACGGAAATAAAGCTGGCTCAGTCAGTTAGTGAATGTCTGGGGATAAGATAGAGTTAATTTGTCGGTCCTGGACTTGATATTCAGCTAGACCTTCATAAGGAGAATAATTACCCCGGCACACAACATCAGAATAGCTACCCCAAGCAATATATACAGGATATAAAGGCGTTGTCCACCTCCCCCCTCCCTCACCGGTGTCTCCTTAGCTACCTCCTTTTTAGGAGCCTCTTCCTTTTTAGGAGCCTCCTCCTTTTTAGGGATAGCCTCAGGAGGGAGACCGCTATACTCTGACCACTGTTTATAAAGCTTGTCTTTGCTTCTCGTCGGCCAAAATCCCATCTCATCACCGCCAGGTTATCTTGATTACCATTATGTCATAGAATAGCGGTGATTGACAATACCCCATTTCATCACTATAGGTGAAAGACTAGTCAGAGAATGGGTACTCTGACTTTTAATCAGGGAAGCTTTTCAAAGAGGCTGCTCTTCGACCGTTGCGCGTTTTAGCTGGTATTAGTTTCAATGACAGTGCCCTGAAGAACACCCAAACAAGTCCTATTGAGCCGATGATAGTTGCCAGGATTCTTTCGGATGCGGGCATCGGTTGTACCCAAGCCAGTGTCAATATCGTTAAGCCTCCCAAACCAAATAGCACCATCAAAAATATGTCTAAGGTTCTGTCGGTCATTGCCATTGGTCTCCCTTCTTTTTTGGTTTAGACATCCTTAAGCTCTGGTTAAACGACCCTGACCCGAGCTACCAGTTCCCTCACCCCAAATGGCTTAGTAAGCTAGTCATCAGCAGTTCAGCGTACACCGGTGAAGAATTGCTCAGGAAGAGCCCGGAAACAACCAGGACCAAGAGGGTGAAGATTATTATGAATCGCTCGTTTCTCATCGCTAGACCCCTGCTTTTCTCCTGCTCTGCAGCCTACAGCCAGAATGATAAACAAAACATAAAAACCCAGGGGGGACTTATAAACATTCCGTAACATTCCGGGGGTAATAAAAAGGGCGCCCGAAAAAGGGCGCCCTTACTGATGGCTTTACTGGCTATGAGCTATTTGCGTTTTACTGTAGCTTTAAACTGATAGCCCACGCCAGGAATAATGATGATATACTCTGGGTTTTCTGGGTCGGCTTCCAGTTCCTTACTCTGTTACATCAATCCACAGGAGAAGTGATTGGCAAACCTCGGTTTGACCCTGTTTATACAATAGAAACTCCACCTTTTGATTCTCACCCGCCGTCTCTGGTACAAAGCTCACCTCCCCTTCCCACTCCTCTTCATGGCTAAGTACCACCGGACCCACATCGGTGTTTTTCACTCCATTTACCATCACCTCTACCCGGTAGCCCATTGTCTCATGCTCACGGTTGACAATGCCTACGTTCACCCTCCCTTCTTCCCCGACCACCAGCTCTTCAGGGTAGTCTCCAACCTTCCCTTCTATTCCCAGAATATAAAACTCGGTGAACCTCTCCACCCTGGGTGCAGCTATAGCATAACCTAGAGTTCCCAGCGCCCCCAGTATGGCGACAACCAGTACTACCGATAATACCTTGTCCCATGTGCTCCCGCTCCAACCCGGCAGGCTAAATCTAAATTCGATGTCAAACCTTTCCCCATCCGACAATCTCTTTCTTCTCACCCAGGCAATAATGGACATAACAAATATGAAAGAGGCAACGGAATACAGCATAGACTCCACCGTTATCCCCCACGGGCTATAATTGAGAATCAGCCCGATGAGCGGCACCACGGCAAGACTCACCCCAAAACCGAGGGCTACCCTCTCAATGCTATCTATCCTCTCCTTCTTAGGGAAAAGCACTAGCCCGAGCGTATAACCGGTGAAGAAAAGCACCAACGGAAGTCCAAGAACAATACGCAAAATACTGGACGGCGAAACGATAATTAATGCTATCAGCAGAACAACCAGCAGGTTCAGGGGCAAAAGCCCGTTCCCTATCTTAATTCTCAATGGCACACCTCATCGTCTAGTTATAAACCCGTTGGAATAAGAGAATACCACAGACAAAATAGAATGGCAACGACTTCAGAGAGAGGAAGCACAGGTGAGTACGGGATTACTTTCCTCAGAGACGGAATAATGGGCGGTAGAGGACGATAGACAGAACTTTTAGTCTAACGTTTACTATTCGGTAATCCAGTAGGTTCGAATTCCTCTAATTCCATACACTTCAATTATAAGAGACTTCATTGGGGAATCTAAAAGGTATGATTTAAAAGGACTTGACAAATAGTACTATTAGTGCTAATATTGCTAATAGTACTACAATTAATGGAGGGGAGTAATGATGAGTCCAATAAGAATGTATCAAATTGAGGTGGATGAAGAAGTGTACAATTTCTTAAAACAGCATGCTGAACCATTTAAAGACACACCGAATAGTGTACTTCGGCGGTTTTTACCTTTGAAAAGCGACAAGGTTGAAATCAAAGATAACAAAGGAGGGAAAGTCCTCCCCCAATTCCCAGAAAGCGTCCCTAATGCATTGGCTCAAATACTCGAAATGATAATTTTAGTGAAAAACCAAGAGCTAAGCAGAGTTGAAGCAACACATACAGTAGCTGACCTTAGAGAGATTACCACTCAAGCTGTAATTGATAAGTACTGCAGACAACTAGGGAAAAAGGCATACGAGGTGGATGAACTTCTAATGACTTCAAACATGGACGAGTTTAGAACACTACTTATTGAACGGTTTCCTTATCATAGCAGAGTGATAGAAAGCACATTTGGCGAAATCAAAAGGTAGATATACTTTTTGCGATTGGCCTTTCATGAAAGGTGTAAGGAGTCAAGCATTAAATGACTAAGTATGAGAAAGCAAAGTATCTTACAAAGCTAAAGGCTAAAATTCAGCATGAATGCCATCAGTGTGGTAAGTGCATTGAAGTGGGAGAGTCCTACTACAAAGAGAGAGTTGATATGAGACCGCCACTATATCTTATTCTAAGAGAGTTTTGTGAAAGGTGTGGTATCGAACAGCAAAATTGAGTCTAAACAATGGGCGATACTGGATTTGAACCAGTGACCTCTGCGATGTCAACGCAGCGCTCTAA
>CAZCLE010000030.1:0-13418 GCA_964499445.1 uncultured Dehalococcoidales bacterium | reverse complement strand
AAAAAGTTTTCAACTGGCTAGAATTCAATCCTGTGGTCAGAGAGAAGCATTTGAATCGTAAGAGGCCAGAGTTCTTTAGGTGACTTCTGGCCTCTTAATTACCTGGACATTCCAATCTTTAAGGAAGCCTTCACCCATTTGAGTAATGAGGAAATCATAGCCCCTATACTCGTTATCGGGGAGGTAAGGTTCCATGTGGGCGGCCAGCTTCTGGGATAAAACCGAGAAGGTTCTGGAGGCAGGCTCCCCATTCACCTCGTCAACGTAGAATACCAGGCTCTTAATCGTCTTGGGTTTCCCGGACTCCCTATCGGCTATCTCACGGTCTATCAGGTACTTATCGGTGAAGTGCATCCTGGTTGGGACTCCAGGGAAAAGCCGGATATAGTTCGCCAGGAGGTTGGTAGCAGTCCGTTGAATACCCAACGAGGGGCTATCTTGAGACATAAATACATCCATAGTTCACTCTCCTATGTAGGAGTCCGGGGTTAGAAGTTCCATAAATTCCTCATGGGTTAGTTCCTCTTTAACTATCTTCTCAGCGACGTCGTCTGTCACATAGTGATATACCGGTTGGGCGCCTGGCTTTGCCCTTGCCTCTATCATCCAGCCTCTTTCAGCAGCAGCGTAGAGTGCGATAACCCCGGGAGACATACCAAAAGACCTTGCAATCTGAAAGAATGTCATGGGTTTTTGCTGCCCTATCTTAGCCAGGGCTGTGCCTCTAGCCTGCCAGAGTGATTGATAGCCGGGGTCGGACTCTGAGACTCCCCAGCGCTTCATCATCTCCAGCTGGTCGTCTAGCTTGTGTAACTCTGCATACTGGAATTTAAGGTGCTCTGCCGGTGCGGACATTGCATGACTCTCCTAATCTACCCCCAGTATCTTTCTCAGTTTCATCTTCTCAGCCCTTGCTGTTCTGTACTCATTGGTGAAATAATACTGCCGCTCCTTGATATAGTCGGCTATCCAGTCGGACCAGAATACCACCACCTCGACCTGGGTTGACTCTGCTGCCCAGGCAATCCAGTCTATCATCCAGGGCACCACAAGCTGAGCGACTATCTCCTGACCATCGTAAAAGGGTAGATCAGGTGTAGCCTTTGCCATGCCTCGATAGTAAGATAAATCGCCAATGCCTGCTTTTATATCCCTGAGCTTGGCTTCAATGAGGATGTATTTATCCGGTGTCCACCTGACAGCATCTACCCTGGGCCGGGTAGGGCGAAACATAGCGGCCGCTTTGCCTAACCCGTACCTGTCTACATACTCTTTGGGTATAGGTCCGAGCTCCACGTTAATTTGCCACTGCATATCCGGGAAGGTTACTTTCATGTACTCGGAGATGTACCGGCGCTCCCTTTCTTTTCTCGGCATAACCCCTCCGTTAGCTTGCAACCAGTTGGGCTATTGACAATTCTACCCCACTGTGCCTATGCTGTCAATAGAGGAATTAACACCCCGGTAGGGAATTAGCGAAATAGCCGGAAGGCTAATGTGAAGTAAGTAAAAAGTGAGGTAAATTATCATGGCGATCAAGGTAAAGGATGTAGCATCTTCGACTACCAAATGGTCGGAGAACGCCGGTAGGGCTTCAGCGGAGTATGCCTCCAGGGCTGAAGCTGCGGCAAGCGACTGGCAGAGTAAGACTGTCGGCGCCGCTGGAAATTTCCACCAGGCAATCACCGCCCCGGGTATTAAGGAACGCTTTGCTAAGGGGGTAGCCAGAGCCGGGGCAGCCAAGTATGCCCGGAAGATTAGAGATGTAGCTATGGACCGCTTCGCCCCTGGTATAGCGGCAGCCACCACTGATTACACCACGGGAGTCGAGCCGTTTTTCTCAACCATCGCCGCCATAACCCTCTCAGCGCGTAAGCCTAGAGGAGACCCGGCCAATTACAAGCGGGTTGAGGAAGTCGGTAAAGCCCTTAACGCTAAGAGACTGGCTTTGCTGGGTGTTTCTGCTAGTTCCAGTGGAGGATAGGGGGTAAGCTATGAACTATAGATTCGCAACGATTTTACCCGAGGAGGCTTTAACGCCAGCTGCGAGTACCAAGGTTATCCCTATACGTTTGAAAGAGCCTATCAGCCGAATAGCTATCAAGTACAACGTTACGAAGTCCCTTCAAGCTATGACAGACCATCCGGCCGCGGACATTACCAAGATTGAGCTTGTAGACGGCTCAGATGTGCTTCACGCTACGTCTGGCTTTGAGAACCAGGCTCTCTGCATGTTTGACCGCAAAGTACCAACTATGCTCGAAGGCGTGAGCTTGATAAACGTTCCCCAGGATTGTATATTTGGGATTGACTTCGGACGATGGCTGTTTGACACTGAGCTTGCCTTCGACCCAAAACAGTTCCTGATGCCTCAGTTGAAGATAACCTATAACTCGATAGTCTCGGATACCGGGGGTACTGTCCCGAAGCTGCAAGTTATGGCTTATTGCTTCGATGAGAAGCTGGCTAGTCCGGTAGGTTTCCTGATGAGTAAAGAGCATCATTCTGAGAACGCACCGGCAGCCGCTACCGCCTTTAAGTACGTTGACCTTCCGCTTGACTATCCGTATCGGAGAATAATGGTCAGGGCTTTCCTTGTAAATTATCCTCCGGAGCATACTATCTCTCACGTTAAGATTGATGAGGATAACGAGAAGCGGATACCCTGGGATGTCAACGTTGAAGACTACTGTGAGCTTTCGAGGTCCCGTTGGCAGCAGATAGTTGACCATCTGCACATTAACCCTGGAATTGCTACTCAGTATTACTTCATTACCCCCAGCAACTACTTTGCAGCCATTCAGGGCTTATGCACTTCGCCTACCGCTCACTACAACGTTGCTTTAGGACGGACTGGAGGTCGAGTGTCTATCACGTCAGACGAGGTAACCACTATACTGGGAGAGGCAATGGGTTGGTGTCCGAACCACTGCTTTGACTTCGAGTGTGGCGACCCCAAAGACATCGATGACTGGTATGACGTTAGCAAGGTTGGCAACTTGAGGCTAAAAGTAGCCGGTGGTGGAGCGGGTATCACAGGAACGTATCAGGTAGTTATTCAACAGCTACGGAGATACTAGAGGATTGAGGGGGGAGTTAATAGCTCCCCCCTTTTCTTATAAGGAGAGCATGATGGATTGCAAAGAGTATGCCACAAAATATCTAACTACAACGGAAGTCTTATCACAGACCGCTTGTGAGCTATCTCATCTTATTGTCTTATCCAGTAACGCTACTAGCGACCTAAAAGTCTATGATGGTGTAGATACTAACGGAGAGCTTAAACTGAGACTCAGACAGGGCGCTTCCCAATCACAGCCGTTTCCTTTTAACCCGCATATCTATCTTAGGAGAGGGTTATATATTGAATTTGTGCAGAAAGTGGATGGCTGCTTTGTCCAGTGGAGGCAGCGTCCTCAATCAGAAGGTTAATATCCAATAATAGCGAGAGCTAATTATGCTGTTTCAAGGGACCATCACGATACCTAAGAACACCACTCAGGCTAACCGTACCGTGGTAGTCTTTGGTATAGCTCACGGTATCATCACCAAGATTATGGTCAGACCACGCCCCGGACACGCTGCCTTAGCTCACCTTGTTATCCTTCACCACGAACACCAAATTGCCCCCTCAACTGAAGCTATGGAGATGCATGGAGACTCCTTCCCGATAGATTGGGAGGAGTATTATGAGAGCTACCAGCCACCCTACGAGCTAAAGCTGGAAGGCTGGAATGATGATGATACCTACCCACATACCTTTGATGTATTCGTGGCAGTACTGCCTAGAAAGGCTATCGTAGCGCTAGCGATAGTTGATGCTATTAAGAATGCCTTTGGGGTGCTATCACCAAAGAGAATATTTACAGCGAGGAGTTAAAGCCAGGGGAATGTTAGGGTAGGCTGCCCTGGCCGAGTGTCTTCATGTTCACTCGCTTCTAACAGCCTGCCCTACAAGGAGTGATTAGATGGCTAGAGGACAGCCTGACTTTGGAGCGTATGCAGCTAAAGTAAATGTAGGCTCACTGGCTGATATGGCAGAGCTGGCAGCCAGGCTGGGCAGTATTGTAACCTTAGACCGCAGAGGAGATGTAATACTCCTTGATGACTTTGAGGATCCCGTTCTGAAATGGACTACAGGTGAAGGCACTGGCGCTGATATAGAGAGACTTTACCCCGGCGTAGCTTATATGGGTAGCCAATGCTTATACATGGAAACTATCGCTACGACTGACGCTTTCGCCCTTGTAGAACGCAGGATACAGGTTACACCAGACCAATCCTATGGCTTAGAGGCAAGGTTGCAACGGGTTGGCGACGCTGCATACTACGATATTGCGATATGGATTTATGATGGTACTCATTATCGTAGGGCGGAGTTACGATATGATAAGGTTAATAAGGAGCTCCTTATTCTTGACTCTACAGGTGCCTTCAAAGCTATCGCTACCGGCATAAACCTGCCTCATACTTACTTTGAGTTTTGGCCTGCTAAGCTAGTTATTGATAGCGAAACAATGAAGTATGTAAGAGGGATATTTGCAGGCGTGGAATACGACTTATCAGACGAAGCGATGAGAGAAGACGACTCAGTTGTATTGCCTTCTATATCTATAATACTTAGAGTAACTACGCCAGCTGATGCTGCTGTTGGGGTATATTTTGATAATGTTGTCGTAACTCAGAATGAGCCTTGATAGTAAGGGAGTAAGAGATGGCAGGAACGACCTTGTGGGCTTGGGACACTACCAATAATTGTTGGGTGAAAGTAAAGACAGATAATCAAGGGAGGTTATATACAGTGGCTGTTATTGATGAGCTCAATGATATTGGAGATGTTAATGTCCCAGCGCCTACCGATAATTACTTCGTTTACTGGGATGCTGCAACTAGTTTATGGAAGTGCAAAGCTATAGATGCTCTAGCGGTAGCAGCCGTTGAAGCAGCCGGGCTAACCCTAGCAGCTACCAAGAAAATTGTAATACCGCTTGATGGTTGGTTAGAGCTAGGTACTTATACCGGTAATTGCTTAGTTTATGGTGGCCAAGTTGCAGGTATGCCTCATGAATTAGTAGTCCAGCCAGCATCAGGTAATAATCAAGGCTCAGTCAATATCATGCCTAGTGGAACTAGTGAGATAGCTAATGTGGCACTGTTAAATACCAACGACCCTGCAAATTGTGGCATTGCAGAGCTCCTAATAGAGGGGACAACTGTTCGCTTATATGCCTTCTCTTTTGGGACAGGCAATATACCGACAAAATTCGTAATACACCTTGATAGTGAGCCTAGTGCCGATGGAAGCAAGAGTTTTGGCGATACTGCGAAAAGATGGTCTGATATATATGCTTACCATCACCAGCTCACTCAGGCGCTTGGAACTGACCATACTTGGTCTGGCAATTGTGTCCCGATGACTGCTGGGATAGCCCTTACTATCGGTCAGGCAGTCTATGTAGGTGGCGATAGTAAGATGGAGAAGGCTCTAGCTACCGCAGCAGCTACAATGCCAGCCATAGCTCTAGCTACAGGGGATATAGCTGAGAACGCTGTCGGCTCCTTCCTGCTTCAGGGCTTCTTTAGAGACGATACCTGGACGTGGACTCCTGGGGGACTCCTCTATGTAAGCAGAGCTACTGCTGGCGAGCTAACTCAAACTTTACCAGCAGTCGCCGGAGAGCAAGTTCAGGTAGTTGGCGTAGCTATCTCAGCCGATATAATCTACTTCAATCCGAGCTTTGAGCTGGTGGAGATTAGCTAAAATGGGAGAGTTAATAGTTCAGCCAAGTGCTAAGGACAATTACCTTAATGAAGCTGCAGAAGCGAGGAGCTATGGTAATGCTGTTGACCTTCAAGCGAAAGACTATGCAGACGGGACGGGCAGACCGATACTTGAATTTGATATTTCCGGGCTTCCCGGGGGGCAGACAATACTCTCAGCCAGTCTTGAGCTATACTACTATGAGTGGCTTCTTAACAACCCGTCTGGCAAAACCGTCTGGGCATATAAACTCACGCGGATAGATTGGGTAGAGTTAGAGTCCTGCTGGAATGTGTATAAAGCATCTACAGCCTGGACAGCAGCCGGTGGAGATTATGTAACTTCTGACCCTGGTGGTGGTAGCACTACCTTTCCAGCAGGTTATGGCTGGATGGCCTGGAACGTTTTAGCCATAGTGCAGGATGCTTACGCAAACGAAAATCCTGCCGAGTTTCTAGTGAAGTTTGCAACCGAACAGTTAGCTTCAGGAGGCACCATTGCGAAGTTCCACTCCAATGATTACACTGATGACACTGACCTCTGTCCTAAGTTGACTATTGAGTATGGAGCAGCCGGCTGGACAGGTAAAATCTCAGGCGTTACTAATCCAGCTAAGATAATGGGTGTTGCTGTAGCTGACATAGCTAAAGTGAAGGGCGTAGCTTAAAATGGGCTTCAAGGTTAAGATGAGCGTGGTGGTCTTAGCTTTCTCGGTGATAGGCTATATCACCGGGTGCTTTGTGCACTCTGAGTTTTTTCACCACTTCTTTAACTGGCTTTTTGGAGGGATGCCATGAAAAAGTATATGCTGGAGGCTATCATTGTGCTGGTCATCATTGTCGGTCTATTCACCCTGATTTTGCTCGGGGTAAACGGCGAGGTTAAAGGGATGCTGGGACTGGCAATCGGCTATATCCTGAAAGGGACCTACGATGTAGCCTTAACTAACAAGCCCAGGGAATAACGCAAAGGGAGGTAACGGTACAATGGCTGCTGAATATAAGGTACTGAAGATTGACGAGATGGCCAGGGTAGCTGAGCTGGGTGGAGTTGAGCATTATTACCGGCACACAATCAAGACAAGGGGTGGAGTTGTCCTCAGGGTGGATATTGACGAGACGAACTTTACCCCGGAGAAGTCGGCGCCTATCCTGCTGGCTGCTGCTCAAAACGCAGACAAGATAAAGGCTCTATGAGGCAAGGGAGAGAAGCATTATGGCATGGGCTCCGGATGTAAAGACTGGTTTTGCTTCCACAATTACTAATACCAAGGCAACTTTGAGTGGTCTTTGTCAGGCATCTGGGGCTGACGTCTTATCCTATGTCATCTTTCAGTGGGGTAGGACTACCTATTATGGTAACTGGACATACTATGAAATAGCTATTCCAGGGAAGGAATACTTCTACAGAATTGAGGGCTTAAACCCGGACACTACTTACCACTTCCGAATAGCCGGGACTAGTGAAGGCCTATGGTCTTATGGTCAAGACAGTGAATTTACTACCCTGGCTTTCGCTCCACCTCCACCTAAAGCAACCTTTATGAACTGGATTATTTATGCCTTAAATGGCGTTTCAGAGTGGTTTTACGGTATATATCTTACTATCTTTGACTGGATTCCGCCCTTCTGTTGGATTGCTGACACGTTTCTCGGTCTTAGCGTGTGGTTCAACTGGTTAGCCTGGCATTTCCACGATTTCGGTGAGTGGGTTAATAGCGTAATTGATAGACTCGGGGCTATCCTCAGCATCCCACAAATCTACTCTTACTTCAAGGAGTTCCTGGACGCAGCTATCGCAGCCGGGGACTGGCTAAAGGACGTCTGGGCAAGTATCACTGCTATTTTAGAAGACTGGTGGGCTTCCTTAGCTCCTATAGTTCTAGGCTGGATTAGTGAAGCTACAGACTGGCTCTCAGAGCGAATTGATAGCGTTGAGGAGTGGCTAACTAACCTTCAAGCTCAAATCAGCTACCTTTTAGACCAGATGCCTTCTCTTAATGAGATTTTATCCTGGTTCACTAACTGGTGGGGTAACATTCTAACAAACCTAACTACCTGGTGGGATGATAGGCTGCTAGACATACAGAGCTTAATAAATAGTGCTTTTCTGGATAGGGAACCCTTCTGGGAAGGCTGGCTGGACTGGAAAGACCAGATACTTGAGTTTATTCAAGACCCCTGGAAATGGCTCAACGATAGGGTTGAAGAATTCTTTGATAGGTTTTGGTGAAGTGATGAAGATTTCAGAACGAATTGAAGGCACAATCGAAAACTGGCGAGCTAAGTGGGGTGATGCCCTCAAAGGCTGGATGTCTGGCTGGCTTAGCTTTGGGATTGAACTCTTCTTCGATGTCCTGGGCAAAGCGGCGCAACCCTCGTTAAAGCCGCTTATTGACACGTTAGAAGCGACTGGTAAGGTTCCTCCTGAGATAAAACCACTCTTAGATGAGCTTAAAGAGCCCAAAGGCGAAGTTGCTGCGTTATTCGGTTATAGCGCCGGTAATGCTCTTATTGGAGGAGCTTTAGGAAAGATAATAGACGCTATATTTCTGCCTCTAGCTTACGCGGTAAACTCTGTTACCAGTAATGTAATCCTCAACCCCAGCCAACTTCTGGGCCTGAAGTGGCGTGGTGCGATAAGCCGGGAAACAGTGGACCAGTATTTATCCTGGCTTGGCTATAACGATGAGGATATTGGCCATTGGCATGAACTCTCGAAGGTAATTCCGCCGCTGCCGGACATGGTCCGCTTTGCCGACTTCTCAGCCTTCGACCCCCAGGTTATCGCTAAGTGGCGCCAGTTTTATGATGCCCCAGGCTGGATAACAGACCCCATGTCCTTGATAGGTATCACCAATGAAGAGCCTAGAGACTGGGCTAATAAATACTGGTTCTCACACTGGATACAGCCGGGACGATACGAGCTGGGGGAGATATACCGGAGAGGGCTGCTGGGGACTCCGTTAGTCGGTAGTGACGAGGTTGGGGGACCCGGGGGAGAAGGCGAAGCTGAGGCAGCGATAAAGTTAGCCTATCGCACTATGGGCTATAGTGCTTACTGGCAGGACCACCTGCTCCAGCTAGTCAGGTCTATTCCTACCAGGGTTGACATCCGGCGCTGGTGGGATATGAGGACGATAGACGAGTCCGAGTTAAGAAGTCTCTACCAGCGCCAGGGCTACTTTGGTAAAGACCTGGAAAACTATGTACTGTGGACTAAGGTCTATGTCGCCTTCCCTGACCTGATGGCAAGGTGGTCTAACGGCTGGATTACCGAGGTTGATGTAAGAAGTGAGCTAACCGCGCTGGGTATGCCTGGAGACCGGGTTGAGGAGATGATACAGACCAAAAAGAAGTCGGTGGAAGCAGGACAGATGGACGAGGGCAAGGCGCTTACCAAGTCGGAGATATATAAAGGGGTCAAGAAAGCTACCCTAACCAGGGACGAGGGGATAGACTTACTCATGGACTTGAACTATAATCTCTCTCAGGCAGAGTATCTCCTGGACGTAAACGTAGGCGCTTTAGAGGGGAGTCCTGAAACCTATGACGAGTTTAAGGACCTGACCACCAAGTACAAGAGAGCGATAGGCAAGGAGGTGGCACTGATGCCGGAGGAGCTGATAAAAGCCGGTGAGGTGGTGGTAAAACTAACCGGTGAGGTAAAAGCTCTTGAGCGGGCCATCAAAGAAGAGGAGAGAGGCCTAATCATTGGACAGCCCTTACCCGAGGCAGCCACCAAAAAGAGGGACGAGTTAAGGGTGGCGCTGCACAGGGCCGAAGCCGAGCTTACCAGGGTACAAACTGAGTATGATGGCCTGGTTGCGGAGTGGAAACATGGTCTACCTTAACAGGGTAATAGCACCACCAAGAACGCCAGACGATGAGGATGAGGACGAGGAGGACGAGGAAGAGATAGACAGAGGCGCTGAGCGCCAAATCCAGGTAGACAAAACTCTCTTTGAATGGTAGAATACCTATGCTAAGCGCTTTCTCGATGTCCTCCTTTATCCTGAGCCCGGGTGTCCCACCATTCACCCGGGCCCTCTTTTTATATCCATAACCATTATAGTGCGACCCAGCTATAGCTATTTTTCTGTAAACTATTGACAAGGTATTGTTTATGTGTTATACTGTGTTTACAGTATTTGAAGGAGGTAAAAACAATGGGAAAGGAACCAGCCAGGGAAGCCTACGAGGCAGCCATGAAACAAGCCGATGAAGCCTACGCGGCAGCCATGAAACAAGCCGATGAAGCCTACGCGGCAGCCAGGAAACAAGCCAGGGAAGCCTACGAGGCAGCCATGAAACCAGCCAGGGAAGCCTACGCGGCAGCCAGAAATAAAGAGTAGGAGGAGGTGAAAGTTGAATAAGCTAATCAGGATACATGAAGACACCTATAACCGGCTCGAGGCGCTGCGGGGTAAGAGGGAGACCTTTGACGGGGTGGTTCAAAGGCTGTGCTCTGTTATGGAAACCATTAAGGCTATCCCTGACACCCTGGGGCCTAATCATCCACTCCTGGCAAAAAGGGGGGAAGAGCAAGATATTATCAGACAGGCAAGGCTTGAAAGAGCTGACCTGGAGGAGAGGAGGCTAAAATGAAGTGTCCGCTATTAAGTAGCGTAGACCATGAGAGTAAAGACAGTAAGGTAACAAGAGCTGTGGACTGTCTCAGAGAGGAGTGTGCCTGGTGGGATAAACGGAATCACCGATGTGTCAGAGTAACCGAATCATATGACCTTTCGTATATCAGGGCATTCTTAGATGAGATAAAAGATAAGATGCCCCACTCAGGGCAATTCACCAGGTAAAGGAGGTGTGATATGACCTTAGTTGAAGCGATTGAGAAGACTGAAAAGGTGCTTTTGCTATTTGGACACAGATTAGAAGAGACTGAAAAGGAAGCTCTCAAGCTAGACATTGAAGCCGGGAAGCGCATTATCACTTCCCGCCATTCTAAGCACCATAACTATAAACGGCTACTTCCAGGAGAGACAGCATGATAAAAGGGGATTATGAGATGCTGAAACATACCGCGGAGCGCAATGTCTGTGCCGAGCACAAGACGCCGCTGGTGGTAGCATGGCACAGCGGAGAAAAGTGCTGGACGCTGAGGTGTGGAGAGAGTTTTCATCCTGAGACAGTAGCAAATCTCCTGGGGGATGGGCGCACAGAGCCAGTACATACCCCAGGGCATTATCCAGATGCAGTTACCAGGCAGCTATCACTAACCGAGCTTGATAAAATCGGCCAGCTACCATCCGGACCTATCCAGGATAATATAAGAAAACGACAGAGGAGGACAGCCATGACTCAAGAAAAGAAACCCCGGGATTTCCTAAACGCCCTGGTCCCCCACGTGGACCTTGCCACCGGTGAGCTCCTTGGTGAAGGGCTCATAAAGGGCCTGGTAGTCTATGCTAAGGAGTATGGGCTGGACCCGTACCGGAGCCATGTAGTGCTGATGTATGGTAAGCCGTATATCACCATTGACGGCTACCTGTACCACGCCGAGCGGTCCGGTAAAGCCTACACCCTGAGCTCACGCCCACTAACTGAGATTGAGAGAAAGCAGTATCTGATAGGAGAGGAAGACCATGCCTGGGTTGCCGAGGTTCAATTTACCGAGACAGGCTCCACCTTTACCGGGCTGGGGATAGTTACCCAGGAGGAGATGACGGCCAAGAGTAAGAGGGACTCTACTAAGTTAGCTGCGCCGGTGGTAGCAGCTCACCCCTGGCAGCTAGCCCAGAAGAGGTCTGAGTGGCAGGTGCTCAGGAGAGCCTTCCCTATCGGGGGGAGCGAGGAAAAGGAATATGAGGCCAGAGACCAGAGCAGCCTATCCTAAGAACTGGAGGGAAATCAGCCTACAGATAAGAGGCGATAGAAACTATACCTGTGAGGGCTGCGGCCAATATGGTAATAGACCTCGCAATCCTCTAACTGTTCACCATATTGACTTCAACCCTCGAAACAACTCACCATCTAACCTTCTCCTGCTCTGTGCTAAGTGCCACTTAAAAGTACAGGCAAAATGCTACCCTTCTTTACTCTTGGAGAAGTACGGGCAAGCTCGGTTGTTTTAATATCCCCCCCTCTCGTACTCTCCCTCCCTAAGAAAAGAAGAGAGAAGATAAGAATAGAAGAGATAAGAATAGAGCATTAACAACCAACGTTACAGAATTGACTTGACAAACTAACAACGTAAGTTACAGAATGGGGTTAAAATAGGATAAGGAGGTACCATGAGAGGGCAAGTTAGAATGACCTGGGTAAAGATACACATTGCCGGCTGGCTGCATGGCTCGATAAGGTGGCAGTTAGAGCCTGCGGAGAGAGGGGTGTGGGCTGACCTGATAGTTATGGCCGGGCAATGCCTACAGGGGGGTAAAATCTGCGACAACGACGGCAGAGCTTACCCCTTCGATTTTATCGCCAGCCAGCTACATATCCCCCTCGAGCTTTTGGAGAGTACCATATCAAAGTCTAAAGAGGAGGGCAGAGTTGAAGTTAAAGACGGGGTAATCATTATCTCAAACTGGACAGCCTATCAATCCGAGTATGAAAGGCAAAAGCGGTATCGGGGTCAGAAACCAATATCTGACGACCCGGATAAATACGTCAAGGGCAAAACAGGCCACATGGTAAGGAGGTAAAATGGTAAACTATTTTTTGGCCTGGGGGCTGCTGGCGGTAACTTCTGCTTTGCTAGTTCCCTTCGGTTTGATAGTAAGATATGGGAGCTATACCATTCAGGAGCCAAACACCGGTATTCTTTTCAGTGAGATAGCCCTGCTATCTGCACTCTTTTGCTTTCCTTTGGTATATCTAATAAAAGGTCTTCGGAGGTAAACAATGAAACTACGCAAGGTAGACCCACACCTGGTTAAAGTCCCAGAGGTAAGGGTAACGGCTCAATTCGATGAGGAGCTCTATCAGCAGTTCAAAGAGTCGATAAAAGCAGTCGGTCAAATCACCCCGCCTATCTGCTACGAGGTAGAAGGGGAGCTCGTTCTTTGCGATGGGCTCCACCGGCTCCAGGAGGCGATAAGCAACGGGGATACGACAGTTGAGGTGGTAGTTATCCCAGGGGACATGATAGACGTGCTGACCAAAAACATCTTCATTGACCATCTTCGCGGTAAAACCCCGGTGAGCCAGATGGTTAAGGTTATCGGGGCTCTTTACCAGGAGTATAACCTTGACCCGGAACAAATCAAGGAAAAGACCGGTTTGACCCGGGATTATATCGAGAAGCTGATTAAGATTTCTACCGCTTCCCCCTCGGTCCAACAGGCGCTTGACCAGGGTATCATCGGCGTGGGACACGCCTTTGAGATAAGCCGGCTGCCGTATGCCATTCAGCAGGATGAGCTTATCGCAAAGCAGCAGGTGTACCGCTTCCCTGTCAAAGATATTAAGGACCTGATTGACCAGACATTGAGGGAAATGGAAAATATCGCTACCCCAGGGCCGGCTGAGGCGGTAACGGAGCCGCGGCCAATAGCTACCTATCACTGTGAGGGGTGCAAGGCAGAGGTGGAGCCACGCTACCTGAGACCGGTAATGCTGTGCCCTAATTGCTTCGGGGAGGTCTGGAGGCTTGCAAAGCTCCATGTGACACCTGAAGAGGAGACAAGCGAAGAGACACC
>CAZCLE010000029.1:0-13466 GCA_964499445.1 uncultured Dehalococcoidales bacterium | reverse complement strand
CAGCCGTAAGATTCAAACTTGATGTCTGTGAGTTTATTCGTATTGGGGTCAACACTGATATAGACCGAAACCATGTCACCGCAGGCCGGACTGCCTTCTATCGCCTTACCGTCGGCATTCTCAATCCTGCCCACATTGCGGGGATGGCGAAAGTGTTCCAGTACCGTTTCACTATATGGAAATTTCATCTCCTGCCCTCCTATTTTTCGTTCTCCTTGCCCAGCGGGCTGATGCTTCTCAGCTCCCGTACCACCTCAGCCAGTGTCTGGACTACGGCGTCGACATCTTCTGTAGTATTGTAACGCCCGAAGGTAAAGCGAATTGACCCGTGGGCTCTTTCGTGGTCACCACCGATACCAAAGATAACGTGACTGCCCTCCAGAGAGCGGCTGAAACAGGCAGAGCCGGTGCTCACGGCAAAACCATGCATATCAAGATGCAGGGTGATAGATTCACCCTCTATGAAGTGGAACGAAATATTGGCATTCTGTGGAAGCCTCTTCCAGCGGTGTCCATTGAGAGTAGTATCCGGTATCTCGGCAAGGATACGGTCGATAATACGATCACGCATCGATTGTAGCTGCTCGGTTTCTTCCGGGGTAACCAGTTGTACCGCTTTAACGAATCCCACTGCTCCGGGTATGTTTTCCAGCCCCGCACGAAGGTCAAACTCTTGAAATCCTCCGTCTACCCACTTGGCTATTCTTGTCCCTTGACGGACATACAGTCCTCCTATGCCTTTTGGCCCGTGGATGGTATGGGCAGATACCGTGATTAAATCCACAGGTACCCTTCTGGTATCGAGGGTAATCCTGGGAAAGGTATGAGTGGCGTCGGTGTGAAAAAGTACCTCCTTCTCATGGCAGATGTGACCGATATTTTCAATATCCTGAATGGTACCAATCTCCTGGTTGGCATGCTGGATAGAGACCAGAATGGTTTCGTTTGTTATGGAATCTCTAAGCTTATCAAGATTTACAAAACCATCGCTATCCACATCCAGATAGGTCACCTGGAAGCCCTGCTTCTCGAGGGCTCTGGCACTGTTAAGTACAGGAAAATCCTCGATTTTGGACACAATTATATGTTTCCCTTTCCTGTTGCCGAGAGCCAGCGCCACTCCCTTCAGGGCAATGTTTGAGGATTCGGTGCTTCCTGAGGTGAAAATAAACTCTTCAGACGCTGCTCCCAGAGCCGCAGCTAGGGCTTCTCTAGCACCGTCCAGGACCTCTCGAGCTTCTATGCCCTGAGAGTAGGCAAACTCCGAGGTAGCCACGGCGTATTTATCGAAGAAATATGGCTTCATTGCCTCCAGTATGCGTTCATCCAAGCGGGTGGCTGCTGAGTTGTCCAGATATACCTGTCGTCTGTCTAACATATCTCCCTCCTGTTATATGAAGAGGGTTACACTTGATTCTTTTGCCTCATTTATGTAAGTGCCCACCGCGCAGTATTCCGAAATCAAATCATCACGGAGGTCTTCTTTCCTTATCCCCATTATCTCCATGGTCATGTCGCAGGCAAGGATTTTACCTCCAAGCTCCTTGAAATCCTGTAGCAGCCTCTCCAAAGATGCCACGCCAGCCTTTTTCATCTTCCGTTTCACCATCCGCTTGCCAAGTCCCAGCATGTTCATCTTGGAGAGAGGCCCCTTTTCCAGACCTCCTTTCTTGAGGCGCTGAAGTCCCCAGAAGGTGAAGTAAAGTGACGCTTCCATCCCCATCGCCAACGCCCCATTGGCTATGATGAGAGCGCTGTAAACTTTATCCATATCACCGCTGTGAACTATTATGGTTGCCTTATCAGCCATAGTTACCACCTCCTTCTACCTGCGTATTTTTATCTTCCAGACCCCATCTTTTTCCTGAATGTCTATAAGTTCCAGCCCCAAAGCCTTGACAGCCATTGGTATCTCTTTTTTGGAAGAAGGGTGCGTTCCGATAACTTCCACTATGTCACCTGGCGTCGCTTTCCGCAATGCCTTACGGGTTTCAACTAAAGGGACCGGGCAGGTTTCACCTGTGCAGTCCACCTTTATCTCAGACATTTCTCACCACCTCTATGCAGGTTTAATTATACTATTATACTATTTTCTTGGTTTATTACTCACATTTTTACAATCTTAACCTCTTATCCTGTAGGACAATTGTAGTTTAAGGAATAGCCATCTGTATATGACTTATGTCATGTTTCAGCAATGAAGCTAAAAATATGTCATCTGGGCAGGGAAGGAAGCTGAACCTGCGGAGTGAACAAAACGCTAGAAAGTGCAACGGGGGTTGGCTTAACAAAATGAGTTTCTGTTGGACGCCATGAGATTGCATAATTATCCAGTTTTGTAGTATTCTCAACAATGTAGATTTCTGTTAGTATTTTGTTTGTTAGCTAGACAATGATTGCTGCCATTGCGAAACAATTAGCCGACGGCTTACAAGATGCTGTCAATGCTGGAGGAAGAGAACCTCAAATCATTGAAACATTTGTCAATGGAGCACGGGCGATTCAGACCTCTTCACGTTTCAAGATTGAGAGCATCTTTATTCATCAAAAACCCTTATTAGTTTCCGGTTCGGGAATTCTGTCCATAAGGTCTCGGGCACCACTCCTTTCACTTGGACTGCACTTACTACTTCCACATGGTTTGGTCATTATCTCCTATTGAATTCATCACTATCGCTTGCAGCTCGCATTACATTAGTCGACACACAATTCCCTGGCGGCTGTAATCCTTTTGATTTCCAACTTGCATTTCCGTGGCAATTTCCTTGTCCATGTGCATATCTTGGCCTATTTCCATATGAGCATTTTCTGATAAGCTTCCTGCAATTGCATGGTTTAGGTGTGCGCATTTCACGTAGGACCGAAAGATTCCTAGAAATAATCATGAAGCGTGTAGGTTGGAATGTCGATCCACCGGAAGAGACAGAAGGATATTTTGAAGAGAATGAGAAAGGGGGTTTGGGAATTATTCGGATTACAATAACAGATGAGGAATAGGGCTAACAACACGCTCCGGCTAATCCGCTAAAGTGGGCCATTGAGCTATACGTTAGCTGTGACAGAAATACACCAAAGGAAAGTGGTTTATGCATTGCTACTATGTTTATGAAAACTGGACTGCAGAGAATAAAGCAGTAATTCATAGGGGTACTTGTGGAAACTGCAACGAAGGTCAGGGCTGCCACGAGAACCCACTGGGTAATAGAAATGGTAGATGGCATGGCCCATTCGGATCGCTTAAAGAGGCGAGAATAGCAGCAAAAAATACGAGAAGACCAGTTCGCCAACACAGATGTGTATGATAGGTAAGTAGTGCATCAGTAAGCCCAGGGCCGGTCACTGTTGAGCCTGTAGCCGGATATGCTCCACTTAACCTGCCTACCTCCATTAAAAAGAGGCTCTTGGCTGTAGCCGGCGGACCAATCAATAAGATAATGGCTCCTCTTTCCTTCTCTTAGAGTAAACTTTATCTCATCCTTTACATCATCGTAGCTAATAATGCAGGCAAATAAGTCATCGGGGAGCTCAAGCTCCTGGTCAACCGAGGTTCTAGGGGTGGTTACATTACCTTCAAGGAAGTCTCTTACTAGGTCTTTGCCAGCTAGAGCATAATCGGTTGAATTATTTGAGCTAAAGGTAATACCAAGTAGTCCAGCATTGATAAGAGGTCTTAGCTTCTGTGATGGAAGACCGATGGTTTGCGCTTCCCAACCCGCTATACCTGATTTTGATTTATCCCTGAGATAGTTGATATCATTGTTCTTCTCGTAGGCAAGGATATATCTTAGCATCTTTTCCCTGGTGGCATCACTCGCCAGCTCCTCCAGCTTTGTCAGAAAGCAATCTTGATGAACAAGCTTATCAGGCTCATAGCTTGGCGTTGGTATTTCCACGGGTTCACTACTGCCAATAGGCTCATAGCAGATAATGCAATATTTTCCCTCCATCAGCCTCTTTTTCATTTCCTTCTCCACGGCATCATCCAGCTACTTATTTTAGCATGCTCTGACTTAGAAGGTTATACAAAAGGGCATGTTGTTTAATCATGTGAGAAATGATTAGGAGATTTCTTAAACTCATCCCACAAGTCTGGGCTCCTTGACATGCCCCTAGTTTTTGCCAACATTTTGCCAACAAACTGCTGAGTATACCCCGGCACAGAGTGATACATCCAGATATGAATCATGACTTAACATCAGACCAGACGGAGCATTACTCTATCTATCGGCATTAGGTGGCACGGATGGTTTCTGACTCTTAATCAACAGGTTACAGGTTCGACTCCTGTGCGGCTCACTTTTTTTGAATAATAGCGATGCTACCCTTCTGGCGCTGGAGGAATCAGGCCTGCCTTCATCAGATAGGTAGTCGTCTCTCTAGATTGTCTAATTATCCTTTCTGCCCGCTTGGTCAACTCATCACGGCTCAGCTTCTCTTGAGCCACTCCTTGCTCTATAGCCTTCATTCCTACCGTTACCGCCTCTCTGACAAAGACCTCCCATTCTTCCATGGTAGACAGGATATAATCCTCGCTTATCCCCTTCTCCTCAGCACACTTGGCTAACTCGTAAGCGGCGGCAATACACATCTCGTCAGTAATAGTCCTGGCTCTGACATCCAGAGTGCCCCGGAAGATGCCGGGGAAACCGATGGAGTTATTCACCTGATTAGGGAAATCTGACCTGCCGGTAGCCACAACCTTAACTCCAGCCTCCTTGGCGTCCCACGGCCAGATTTCGGGGATAGGGTTGGCACAGGTGAAAGCAATAGCATCTTTGGCCATGGCCTTCATCCACTCTGGCTTAATTGTATCTGGTCCCGATTTAGATAATGAAATACACACATCGGCTCCTTTTAGCGCCTCAGGAATTCCGCCGGTTCTCTTCTCTGGATTAGTTCTCAGACACAAGTCCCACTTGTAGGGATTCTCAGCCTGCTTTGCCTCAAGGTCAGTCCTACCGGTATGTAGAGTAGCCTGGCTGTCGACCAAGATGGTGTTTTCCGGCTTGAAACCATCGGCAAAAAGGACCCTGGTAATAGCCACACTGGATGCCCCCGCCCCAATCATGGTGAGACTCACCTCCTCTTTCTTCTTGCCGACAACCTTAAGAGCATTGACCAGTCCAGCCAGGATAACTGCGGCTGTGCCCTGCTGGTCATCATGCCATACGGGGATTGCCATTTCCTTCCGCAGGGTGTCAAGGATGTAAAAGCACTTGGGACTGGAGATGTCCTCCAGATTGATACCGCCAAAGGACGGCTGAAGCCACTTTACTGCCTGAACTATTTCATCGGGGTCCTTAGTATCAAGACATATAGGTACGGCGTCCACCCCACCCAGATACTTAAATAGAAGTGCCTTACCCTCCATCACGGGCAGGCTGGCTTCGGGACCGATGTCACCCAGACCGAGAACCCGGGTGCCATCGGAGACCACGGCTACGGTATTCCACTTGTTGGTGAACTCATAGACTTTCCCTTTGTCCTCCTTTATCGCCTTACACGGCTCAGCCACACCAGGTGTATACCAGATGGCGAAGTCATTGAAGTCACGAACCACGCATTTAGGTATCGTCTGCATCTTCCCTCGATAAAACGGGTGCAGTCTCATAGCATCCTCTGCCGGCTTACGCGCTTTAGCTAGAAGCTCTTCCTTAGTTGCTTTTCGCAGCATGATTATCCTCCTATTGCCGTGCTTGAGCTACTTAAAATCACCTCAAACGTATCAGTCTTTCAAGTTGTCCCGTAACCTGCCTTTGGGTTAACCCACTAACACCTATAACCTTCCTCTTGCTGGTCATACCTTTTTCAATAGTCAGGTGGCTCCGGCTCACCCCCAAGATATCGCTGAGGAACTTAATTAACTCCTGATTGGCTTTACCCTTTATTGGCAGCGCAGCAATTCTTATGAACAAGACCCCATCTTTGAAGCGTATCACCTCGTTCTCGCCCGCATTAGGCTGAACCCTAACCACAATCCTGACTGGCTCACTCTCTACCATAACGCTCCCAAAGAGTTATTCTAGCACGCTACGAAGGCTTAATCCATCGGATTGTGCCTCATGGAGGCAATTTGCCAGGTCATTCTTTTAGTATTCCTGAATATTAAATGACCACATGGCTAGGACAGCCATCACCACTCCGAAGGCTGCCACCACCATCAAATCATCAACAATGGACATGGTGTGACCCAGAACGTTGAGGCTAAACGAGGTGGTAAGCTGGGGTCCAAGCACCAGTTGGCGAATAGAGTCAACCCCATAGGTCGCCGGGTTAATCTTGACCAGCACGCTCATCCAGGATGGCAGGTTACCAACCGGGAAGAACACCCCGGAGAGAAATATCATCGGAAACATGAGAAACTGCATTACCACCTGGTGAGCTTCCATGGACTTGATTCGGGAAGCGAGAAGGATTCCCATTGCTGATAAGGCGGAAGCTACCAGGAACATGACCGGCAATAATTTAAGCACAATTCCCGGAGGAAGGGAGACCCCGAAAATAGGGGCAAAAAGAAGCATCACTATGCCCTGAATCAGAGCTATTGTTGCTCCGCCCAGTGTCTTACCCGCGGCTACCGCCACCCGGCTGATTGGTGCCACCAATACTTCTTTTAGGAAGCCGAACTCCCGGTCCCAAACCACAGATACTCCGGCGGTAAAAGAGGTCATAAGCACGGTCATGCCAACTATGCCGGGGAATATGAACTTGGAGAAATTAACCCCAGGGGCAAGCATACCCATCGTGCCACTCAGCCCGCTACCGAAGACTACCAGAAACAACAGGGGAAAGGTAATGGAACCCACCATGCGTACCTTATCCCGCCGAAACCTCAGCAGGTCCCGATACCAGATAGTGTAGATACCCCGCAAGTTGTTCATGGTTCTCCTTCCCACAGAAGGATTAGTGCCTCATTCGGTAGTGACCGTATCGCCGCGCCATCTCTTTCATCTCACTCTTAACCGCCTCATCCCTGAGCTGGCGCCCGGTTAGCTTGAGGAAGGCGTCATCCAGGGTAGGTCGACGCAGGCTAATATTGAGGATATCGGTGCTGAACCCCTTGATGAAAGCAGGAATGAACTCTTCGCCATTGGGGACTTCAAAGACTAGCTGCTCCCCATCACGTTTGGACTCGATTTGGTATCGGCTCAGGAGCTCCGCTTGTGCCGTCTCATCATCTGTAGTCCTCAGGCTGATAACGTCGCCACCTACCAGGCTTTTGAGCCTCTCCGGGCTATCTAGGGCAATTATCTTCCCATAGTCCATGATAGCAATACGATTAGCATAGCCAGCTTCATCCATGTAGTGGGTGGTAAGAAAGATGGTGACCCCCTCTTTACGACGCAGGTCCAGGATGAACTCCCAAAGGCGATTGCGGCTTTGAGGGTCAAGCCCGAGGGTTGGCTCATCAAGGAAAAGCACCTTAGGGTAGTGGATGAGACCACGACCCAGTTCAAGACGGCGTTTCATACCCCCGGAGAAGGTTTTAACCAGGTCATGACGTCTTTCCCAGAGCTCTACCATTCTCAGAATCTGCTCAATCCTTTCCTTCCTGACTGAGGCGGGGACATTATACACTCGGGAGTGAAACTCCAAGTTCTCCAGTGCGGTCAGACGTTCATCAAGGCTGGGGTCTTGAAATACCAGCCCGATACACTGACGCACCCGGCTCTGCTCATGGACAACATCAAAACCATTGATTAATGCCTTACCTGAGGTAGGCCGGGACAGGGTGCACAGGATATTGATGGTGGTCGTCTTTCCTGCCCCGTTGGGACCGAGGAGACCAAAGACCTCCCCCTCATCCACGCTAAAGCTGACGTCATCAACCGCTGCCAGGTCGGCATACTTCTTTTGTAAGTGTTCCACTAAAATAATATGGCGGTTTGGCTTCTTCTCCACACCCCCATTTTACGCTGGTGCTTCTCTGGAGGCAAGCTACCCGGCCGCTCGGTGATAAACACGCCTAACAGCGGTGATATTGAAATTTCAGCGCGTATGTAATATATTGCACTATATAGTTTAGCAACATATAGGTTTAGAAACTATGGATATTGTAATGTATACGGCTGCCATCGCCATAATCTGTGGTTACCTCATGGGCTCGTTGCCTACGGCTTATATAATGGGTCGTCTCAGGAAAGGCGTGGACATTCGCGAAGTCGGCACCCGGAACATGGGGGCGATGAATGTTATCTACTCCATAGGAATAACGGAAGGCATATCGGTTCTTCTTATAGATGTAGCCAAGGGGGCAGCCGCCGTTTTTCTGGCTCGCTCACTAGGGATGCCACCTGTAATTGAATTCTCCGCCGGAGCCGCTGCCGTGATAGGCCATGGTTTTCCGGTATTCCTCAAATTTCGTGGGGGGAGAGGGGGAGCTACCTGTGTTGGGGTTCTCGTCTTCCTAATGCCCTGGGTTCTTGCCATTGGTCTCCCTCTATTCGGAATCGTCCTGCTCATCACCCGCTTCCCTACTTTTAGCTACAGCTTGGCTCTTGCCTGTTGTCCCTTCGTGGCTTGGCTGATATACCATTCAGGAGAATACATTGTTTTCTCAATAATACTACTGCTAATACCAGGGATAAAGTACATACCCAGAATAAAGGAGATGCGCTCAACTGGCGGCAACTGGCGCCGGGTTGTCTTCCGCCGGAGTCTAAAGGACAGATTCTGAGCCCACTCTGAAAGCATCATAAACCCCAACCACAATTTACTGCCCGAACTGAACAGTTCAATGAAACGTTACCTCGGCATCTAATACTATTTTACTATTTGCCCCGTCCTAAGTTCTTGCGGTATTATTAAGCAGTAAGCGGATAAAACACCTCTCTACCCTAACCGCTTGATGCTCATCGTAAGTGCTCACTACTAGAATCAGAGTGAATTCAGTGCTAATATACTAATACAGATCTTTATTAAGGAGGTCGGAATGTATAGAAAAATACTAGCCCCACTGGATGGTTCAGAATTCTCAGAGTATAGTCTGGAGCACGTTAAGGCAGTGGCTAAAGGATGCCGAGCTAAAGAGGTAGTTTTGCTACGGGTGATAGAGCCTTTGCCTCAGACTGAGGACATCGGCGGAGTGACCACCGAAGACTGGTACCGTGATGCCCAAGCAAAGGTCCGGGCCGAGACCGAGAAATACGTTTCCCAAGTGGCAGATAAGCTGAAGAAAGAGGGCATAGCTGCCAAGGGCATCGTAGTCTTGGGCAGAGCCGCTGACGAGATACTAGACTACGCCACCAAAAACCAGACGGACCTAATTATTATGGGCACCCATGGAAGATCAGGGGTTTCGCGCTGGATTATCGGCAGCGTGGCTGACAAGATTATACGCCATTCTCCGGTCCCCGTATTGGTAGCCTCGCCAGCTGCCTTGAGAGTTAGCTAGTCATGTAGCCAGTGAAGTATACGCTTAACTAGAAGAAAGCAAAGACACTCCTTGATTCTATTTGTTGTTTCATCGGTTAAGCGGCGTAAAATCGCCGGCTTAAAAGCTCGGACTGTATAAGAGGGGTTACCTCAGGAGTGAATTTGTAAAGGTTCCTAAAATTAGGTGAGCTAAACTAGCTAGGAAATTGGAAGACGGGGGGAGATTTAATAAATGGGGAAACTAAAAATCCTCGTTCTTCTCTCAATGATTGCCATCCTAATAGCCGGCTCGTGCCAGGTTTCCCAAGAGACTAAGGGAGCTTATATATCGGGAACATCAGCCGGAGATGCCGAGACGCTCAACTGGATTCTAGCCGCCGATAACGCTTCATTAGGTTATGCCGGACACACCCAGGATTCCCTGGCTACTTATGATAATGAGTGGCGTATTCAGTTGCGCTGCGCCGCCAGAGACGTTGAGGTAAGTGAAGACGGTCTGGTTTATACCGTGACCATTAGAGACGACCTGAAGTGGAGTGATGGGTCTCCGGTTACGGCTGAAGATTATGTCTACACCCTGAAGGAATTGATGTTCTCCGACTGGCTCAATTTCACCTACAAGAGCGACTGGCAGGAAAAGGTGAATGACGAAACAGTGTTTGTCACCCCTGAAGTAGTTAATGAGACCACATTTACCATAACCCGTCAGACGGTCGACCCGGAATTTATATACACAGTGCGCAATTTAACCCCCTACCCCAGGTATATCGCCACTAAATACGAAGGTGATATTGATGCCTTTACCCAGGCTCCAGAATTCAACAATTTAACCTACACCGGGAACCTGGGACCATATAAGTTTGTGGAATGGATAAGAAATGACAAGTATGTCGTCGAGCGAAACCTAGAGTATTATCTGGGCAAGGATACTGGAGCACCCTATTTTGAGCAGTATATCGTGAAGCTCTTTGGCACTCCGGCTACCTGCCACGCCGCCCTTGAAGCCGGAGATATCACTTATGCCGGTATCGACCCCCCTCATGTGGCTAAGTTCAAAGCCATGGAACGAATCAACGTCTATACTGTGCCTACCACCGGTTACCTGTTACTGACGTATAACCTGAGAGACAATGGCTGGGAAGGGCTCAAGCAGAAAGAGATGAGGCAGGCTCTGTCTATGGCCATAAGTAAGGAGCTGCTGATTGAAAAGGTGCTTTTTGGCTTCGGTGAGCCTGCCTTCAGCTTCATCCCTAAACCTTCACCCTGGTATGTGGACAAGGGTACCGCCAAATATGGGGTTGAGCCTCTACTGGATAAGGAAAAGGCTAAAGAAATATTACTTGAGGCGGGTTATGCCACCCAGAAAGCTGACGGCAGCATAGAGGTTACTGATAAAGAGGGCAAGCCGTTGAAGTTAACTTTAGTAACTAACTCAGGTAACGATATACGCGAAAATGTAGGGCACCTGGTGAAGGAAGAGTTGTCAGCCATTGGCATCGAGGTAGAACTCAAATTTGTCCCCTGGGCAACCGAACTGAGAAAATACCTTATGAATAAGGTCCCCGGCACCGACCAGGAACTGGGATACAATAATGGCCCCAGAGCCGTAAGTGAAGAGCCCTGGGACTTGATGGTAATGGGCTTCAACACCCACCCCCTTTCCCCTTCAGGGCAGGATGTCTTTTATGCTACCCAAGGCGGCTTAAACTTCTGGGGCTATTCCAATAGCCAGGTTGATGAGTTGTTCCAAAGGATAAAGTCAGAGGAAGCCCTTGACGAAGAGGTAAGGAAGCAATTATATGCCGAGCTATCCCAGCTCGTTGCTGAGGAACAGCCGGTGAACTTCCTCGCTTTCCAACTGGCAAACGCCGGCTTCCAGAAGAACGTCAAAGGGATAGAACCGGGCATAAACATGGGGTATAACTATCACCTGTGGTATTTTGAATAACTTATCAAGCTCGTTGAAACCCGGCTTATCAGGATGAGGAGAACTTTGGGGGTAGAGAAACCACAAGTGCTTCTGGGTAATTTCTCCCTGCCCATGCCTGAAGCCTACTGTAGAACCAATGAAAAAAACCTGGCTTAGAGATTACATTATCAAAAGGCTGCTCTACGCCATATTTATTGCCTGGGCAGTGCTAACCATCACCTTTGTTCTGCTCAGGGTAGGACCGACATCACCAGCGGACAAATATCTGGCTAACCTGACCGCCCGAGGGCAGGATGCGGCACAGGTGGTGGCGGCCATAGAGGCTAGATATGGGGTTGATATCCCAATATATGAGCAATACATAAATTATATAGTCAACCTGGGACGTGGGGATTGGGGGTGGTCATTAAGCACCTCAATGCCGGTAATGGAGCTGATTAAAACCCACTGGATTTACTCCTTTCAGTTAATATTTCTGAGCTCCATTTTTGCGGCTATATTAGGTATCTTAATCGGCATTTATTCTGCGGTCAGGCAATATAGTAAGACCGATTACGCGGCTACCTTTTTTTCCTTCATTGGTATATCCATCCCCAATTTCTGGCTGGGGGTGATGCTTATTCTCCTCTTTTCGGTGAAGCTGGGACTATTTAAGGTCTATTACGATACCGGTATACCCCTCCTGTCCTTAGCCAATCTCCAGCAGCTAATCTTGCCGGTGATTACCCTCGGTACCGGGATGCTGGCCGGCTATACCCGGTATACCCGGTCGGCAATGCTGGATAACTTGAGAAAGGAGTTCGTCAGGACCGCCAGAGCCAAAGGACTACCGGAAAGGACAGTCATCGGCAAGCATGTCTTCAGGAACGCTATTCTGCCTTTAATCACCATCATTATGTTTGATTTGGGCAGCATCGTCTTTGGCGGCGCCTACCTCACCGAGATTGTCTTTGGCATCCCCGGCTTAGGCCAGATATCCTTCAATGCCATCTTTGCCGACGATTATGCGGTAGTCGTCGCCGTAACCGTTATCTCAGCCTTCTTGATATTGATGATTAACCTCATAACCGATATTACCTATACCTACCTTGACCCGAGGATAAGATATGACTAACCGACTAAAGAACATCAAGCCTATAGCCCAAAAAGTCGGCAGTACTAAGAACCGTATTTTTATCACCGTCATCGCTCTTATTGGCATAACTGTTTTATTAGACATTTTTGTAGTCGAGAAGATTTTCAACCCGCTTACTTACCTCTATATTGCCCTGGGCACATTGCTCGTCCGCTATGGAATACCGCTCCTCTACACCAGCCGGAGATTGATTCAATACTACTGGCAGAGAGCCAGCAAGAACCGGCTGGCCGTCAGTGGATTAGCCTTCATTCTGTTTCTAATCCTGCTGGCTTTTATCGGCCCCTTGTTCACTGCCGACCCAACCGCAGTCAACTTTGAGGAGAAAAACCTGCCGCCACTGGGTTTCACCCTTGAGGAATCGGTCTATGACCTCAAGACGGGGCAATTTATCACCAATACAATAACCGGGGTCGGGGAACACCCCCTGGGCACTGATGATAAGGGCCGGGATTTGCTGGCGATGATAGTTTCCGGAGCCAGAGTCTCTTTGCAGGTTGGCTTATTTGCCACCGGTATCGCTATAGCCCTGGGGACGCTTATTGGTGTTACTGCTGCCTATTTAGGCGGCAAGATGGACAACATCCTGATGAGATTCACTGATATTATGATGACCTTCCCCTTCTTCCTGTTGTTAGTGTTCATCGTTTTTATCTTTGGTCCCAACCTGGCTCTTATCGTCATCGTAATCGGTCTTACCGGCTGGACGGGCACCGCCCGGTTAATCAGGAGTGAAACCCTTTCATTAAGGACAAGGGAATTTATTATGGCTTCCAAAGCCTTGGGAGCAAGCGACCGTAGAATCATCTTGTCCCATCTTATTCCCAATGTCATCAGCCTGATTATAGTAATAGCTACCCTGTCTATTCCCGGGGTAATCCTGGCTGAAGCTGCCTTGAGCTTTATCGGTTTAGGCGACCCCAACGTAGCCAGTTGGGGGATGATTCTAAAAGCGGGGCAACAAAATCTGGATACTACCTGGTGGGTAGCCGTAGCCCCCGGAGTTATGCTCTTCCTCACCGTGCT
>CAZCLE010000028.1:0-13513 GCA_964499445.1 uncultured Dehalococcoidales bacterium | reverse complement strand
GAGCGCAGTCCTGATAAGACTGAGGTCTCTGGTTCGAGTCCAGAATGGCCCACCATTAGAATAATTCAGATAATGCCTCGTGGTGCTGCTCACCTTTAAAAATCACGCTAATGAGCAGTATACTGGAGAATCTCTTCACTGATAAGTTATGGGGGTTAACCTGCCAAGTATTCCTTTTTTGTCTCCTTGCGCCTTGACAGACCATTACCCCGCTAATGCTCCCTTACCCGTGTTGACTAGCTATCTGAATCTCTGGTATAAGTGAGGCGAGGATTCCAGATAGCAAGCGTGAATTCTCTGATACAAGTCTAAGGAGGTTTTTAAATTAGCCCGGCCACGAGGAAACTCGTGCCCAGCCCTTTTTCCCTCCTTGCCTTTACTCTGTTTTTTCACTTCCTCGCTACTTTCCCCTCTGAACCGGACGCTTCCTGCCGCAACTCAGCCGCTAAAACCGAAGGGTATGAGCTTAAGAGCTTATGAGTAAAATAGAAAACCCACAGGTGAAAATCTCGTGCCAAGGTCTGTGGAAAATCTTCGGTCCTGACCCACAGCATACTCTCAATCTCGTAACGGATGGCATGACCAAGGAAGAAATACTGGAACAGACCGGTCACGTGATAGCAGTGAAAGAAGTCTCCTTTGACGTCAACGAGGGTGAGGTGTTTGTGATTATGGGATTATCCGGTAGTGGCAAGTCCACCCTCATCCGCTGCCTCAACCGGCTCATCAAGCCCACCAAGGGACAAATCCTCGTTGATGGAGTTGACCTTGCCACTATGAATGAGGCGGAGCTCAGGGCAACCCGGCGCCACAAGGTGTGCATGGTGTTCCAGCAATTCGCCTTATTCCCCCACCGCTCCGTGGTTGACAATGTAGCCTACGGGCTTGAGGTGCAGGGTATAGATAAAGCCGAGCGTCAGGAACGAGCGCTGGAGATGCTCGATATGGTAGGACTCAACGGCTGGGAGAAAAACTATCCCGACGAGCTCAGTGGCGGTATGCAACAGCGAGTAGGACTGGCGAGGGCGCTGGCTATAGACCCCGAGATACTGCTCATGGATGAGCCGTTCAGTGCCCTAGACCCCCTCATCCGCCGCCAGATGCAAGATGAATTCATCAACCTGATGTCCACGGTGCACAAGACCATCGTGTTCATCACCCACGACCTTAATGAAGCCCTCAAACTGGGCGAGCGCATCGCCATCATGAAGGACGGTCAATTTGTCCAGCTGGGTAGTCCGGAGGAGATAGTAGCCGAACCGGCTGACGAGTATGTGACTGAGTTTGTCCGTGATGTGCCTCGAAGTAAGGTTGTCCCGGTTAGAAACATCATGACGGAGCCGGAACTTACTCTGTACAGCTGGCAGGGACCCAAGGTAGCCCTGCACACGATGAGGGAGAAAGATGTTGACCATGCCTTTATAGTCGATTCCATGAGCCTGTTAAAGGGGATTATTATGCTCAATGAGGTGACGCGGGCAATTGCACACGATGTCACCAGGCTGGATGATGCCATAAGGGAAAGCGCTCTGCAAATCGGGCCTGACCAACCGATTGAAGAGGTGATACCGCTGGCAGCCACCAGCGATAATCCGGTGGCGGTAGTTGATGAAGATGGCAGGCTTGTTGGAGAGGTGCCCCGCGTGGCTCTATTGGTAGGTATGATGGGAGGGGAGAACAACAATGACACTGCCTAGTACGCCCTCAAACGGAAAGGCAAGGACAGCGATAGCTCAGCTTACCCAAAGGATTACCCGGCGCCGGCGTATCCGGTTGCTACTCTGGCTTGGGGTGGCGGGGTTCATCATACTAATTGGCTGGCTCCTCAATAGCCACGAGGGGGGCTTCTACCTGTTGCCCCTGGCCGACTGGGTGAATATCGGGGTTGACTGGCTCATAATAAATTTGGCGGTAATGTTTAATGGTATAAAGGTGGCTACCGCGGTGGTGCTGAACAACTTTGAGAGGTTTTTGCTCTGGCTACCCTGGTGGTCGGTGCTGGCTCTCATCATGCTGCTGGCGTGGCAGCTATCGAGCGCCCGCGTGGCGATATTTAGTGGTGCCGCCATGTACTTCATCGGCATGCTCGGGCTGTGGGACCTGTGCATGTCTACCCTGGCGCTTATCGCCACCGCAGTGCTTATCTCGGTAGCCCTGGGTATTCCGGTGGGTATACTTTGTGCCCGTAGCGACCGCGTGGACGGTTTAGTACGGCCTATATTGGACGCCATGCAAACCATGCCCGCCTTCGTCTATCTCATTCCCGCCCTGATGTTCTTCGGTATCGGCAAGGTGCCCGGGGTCGTAGCCACAGTGATTTTCGCCCTGCCCCCGGCGGTACGGCTGACCAACCTGGGCATCAGACAGGTGCCCAAGGAATTGGTGGAGGCAGGCCATGCCTTCGGCTCCACCACTCGTCAGCTCTTGTTCAAGGTGCAGTTACCCCTGGCATTGCCCTCTATCATGGCTGGCGTCAACCAGGTAATCATGCTCGCTTTATCCATGGTAGTGCTGGCAGCGATGATTGCCGCTGGGGGACTGGGTAGAGAGGTTTTCATGGCATTGGGGCAGGTGGACGCTGGCCGGGGATTCGCCGCCGGAACTGCCATTGTCCTGGTGGCTATGGTTTTGGACCGGGTTACTCAGGCTCTAGGTAAGAAGAAAAGGGGGATGATAAAAGCTGTCTAAGCTAATATGACCAAAAGTAAGAGACCCCGACCAAAACGCCGGGGTCTCTTTTATCCTTAACCTAAAAGGTTAACTCCAGCTACTTTATAACCTCCAGCCACGAATCTACCTCAGCCTGGTGTTCTGCCATCCACTCCCGGGCCAGTGCTTCCAGTGTCGCCGCATCATCGCCTTTCTCCTCTATCTCCGCCATCATCCAGGCGATGTCATCTTGGGTCATCTCTACCTGACGGAGAAGTTCGGCTGCCTCGGGGTTTGCCTCAACCCAGGCTCTATTGCAGATTTTGTGAATATCAGCTGAAAAACCCCAGAAGCCCAGGGGGTCCTCCAGTACAATTACGCTCTCCCCGATAGGATATCTGACAAAGAACGGGTGCGGCGTGTACATGTAGAAGAGTACTGGTTCATTCTTCTTCAGGTGTCCCTCAATGGCAGCCGTCATCATTATCTCCGCCCCATATTTCTGCTCATAGAGGTCGCCCAGCTCATAACCGGCTATCATTTCATCGTTAATTTTGGCACATCCCCAGGCAGGGTCACAACCCAGAAGGTCGCCGATGCCATCACTATCGGTATCAAACAGCTTGACAAACTCCGGGTCGTCCAGGTCGGTTACGCTGGTGATGCCATATTCCTCGGACACATACTTGGGTATCGCCCAAAACTGTAAGCAAGGGTCATCTGGACCGCCATAGATTAGACCCAGCGATTCAACAGTGGCATCATACTTGTCCCACAGGCGCTGCTGATTGGGCAGCCAGGCATTTGTCCACAGGTCGGCTTCACCGATTCCTACCGCTGTCCAGGCGGCAGAAGTAGATAGGTCAGCTATCTCCGTGGTGTAGCCCAGTTCCTCCTCAAACAGTATCTTGGGCACATAGATAGTCAACCAGTCGCCTGTCCAGGCTCCAGTGGTGAAGATGATATGCTTCTCCTTCTTTTCAGCACACCCAACCATTACTAGTGATAGTGTAAGCACCACCGCCAGTAACAATAATATCCATTTACGTTTCAAAACTGTAAATACCTCCTATAATATTCCTTAATATTCCTTCTATATTACCTTCTATATTACCTTGTATTTGAGACGACAAAAACCCCCTTTCAAATCTAGTTCCGTGTATGCTATAGCACATCGCCATTCTTGTCAAGCCCGCCGGTCTCTGGCAATACTCCTTTCTGGCTTGCCAAATAGATAGCGGCCAGGCTTATCTAAAGATGTCCAACGAAATGGAACGGCTATAGAGTTGCATAGAAGGCACCTTGCTGATACAATTAGAGTCGGTGAGAGAGGCTAAGTACTAAGGTTGAAAGCCAAGGTAAAAGTTCCGCATATTTTAACCTCGCTCCACTATAAATCTGGCTTGGCTAAACCTATCATTTCACTTATTACCAGCTCTTTAATTATCAATAGTTGAGGAGATGAACAATGAAAGTAGCTAACTATCATGACAGCGAGCCCATTAAGGAAGTAGAAGGGGTACTTAAACGCGAGGTTATTACCGCTGATGATGGAGCGCCAAACTTCTGTATGCGTTTTTTTGAAGTTGATACCGGGAGCTCCACCGCTTCTCACTCACACCCATATGAACACGAGATATTTATTATAAACGGTAAGGGCGTGATAGCCGGTGAACAGGGCTCAACACCAATAGGCAAAGGCAGCGTTGTCTTCATTGCCCCTGATGAGCCGCACTGCATTGTTAATACCGGTAACGAACATCTCGAGTTTGTATGCCTTATTCCCTTACAAAAGAAGAAGTGATTGTGGTCTACTCCTAGGATAACTACATTTTCCTAGCCTTTGGGGTAGTTTTCGGTCTATTTACCGGATTGCCTGCCCACGGGCTTCTGGCACTATCAGAAATGGCTGTCTACGCCTGGAGCTAGCCTCTACCTAGACAATCTCCCAATCTCTATAGCCCTGCTGAATAACCGCCAGGTATTCCTTTGAAGGCGGTGTTTCCTCTAATTGCCCTGACTTAATATAGGTTACGGCTTCGACCGACCTACCATCTTCGTCAAACACGGTAACCTTCAGTCGGCTGTAGTTACCGGGACAGCCTTCATACCTATCCAATCGACTTAAATCTCTTTCGGAAACTTCATAAACAGCGCCGCTCACCCTCTCACACCTAAACAGCTTGATGCTGGCTTTCCCACCTCGCCACTGCCTTGACCAGCCAGCAAACACCAGCTTGTAGTTAGGAAGGGTAGCTACAAACATAGGCTTGCTGCCTGGGCAGCGTTCCTGCATCTGTTTACGATTGAGGTTAGAGGCGTAGGCAAAGTAATACATTGATTATCCTCAAACCAATTATAGCCCAAGCCGCCTGGAGAGGCAAAGGGACATACCGAGGCCTTTCACAATCACCAGTGCGGATGTTAAAATGCCACCATCCGGAAATAGGATAAAAAGGGAGACTGAAATGAATGACTACGTAAGTCCTGACTGGGCAAAAGCCGCTTTGCTTACTATTGACATCCAGAGCGACTTTACCTTACCCGGGGCACCTCTGGAAATCCCGGGCACAATGGAGGTATTGCCCAGAATACAGCCTCTCCTGCAGGCTTTTAGAAATCAACAAAAGCCGATAATCCACGTGGTCAGGCTTTATCTCCCTGACGGCTCTAATGCTGATTTGTGTCGCCGGAAGGACATTAAACAGGGCAAACGCATGGTGGTTCCCGGGAGTGACGGAGCGGAACTAATGGCAGAACTTAAACCCTCACCGGAGGTGAAATTAGATGCTGAAAAACTCCTGGCCGGAAAATTACAGTTGCTCGGCCCCCAGGAATGGCTCATGTATAAACCGAGATGGGGAGCATTCTTTCAAACGCCGCTGGAGTCACATTTGCATAATTTAGCCATTAATACCATCGTGGTCTGCGGCTGTAACTTCCCCAACTGCCCGCGCACCACCATTTACGAGGCCAGCGAGCGGGATTTTCGGATTGTTCTGGTTACCGACGCTATCTCTCAGATTTACGCCCAGGGGTTACAAGAGCTGAAGAACATCGGGGTAAGCCTGCTGAACTCAACCGAATGTCTAGCCAAAACCGGGGCTAGAGCCTAGCTAGACACTGTCATAGGTATCTATCTGGTGCCTGGAAATCCCCAGTGCCCTCACCAAGAGAGCAATGGTACATATTAGGACTAACAACCCGAAGCCAGCGGCTACCATAAAGACCCAGTTGGTACCAAGCCGGTCAGCCACATACCCCATCAGGCTTGCCGAGAAAGAACCAATACCAAAGCTGCAGAAAAAGGAAATTCCGTAAGCGCGACCACGCCAATCAGTCGGAGTATAGTCAGCGATAAGGCAGTTATAAATCGGTTGCCCCATAAAATAGAAGAAGGCGAAAGCGCTGACAGCAATCATCAATACCAGTCCCCCACTACTTCCCACCACCACCAGTAGAGGTAATGTCACTAAGGCGGTGGCGAAGACTAGACTCTCATGGCGTCGGCGCTCTAATAGATAGCCACCGAGAAATTGACCGCCGACCCCGAAGATAAGGGCTATGGTAGTGAAGAAGCCAGCTATTAATACGCTATCTAAATTTAAGAAAGTCAAGTGGATTTGTTGGCTAAGGTATAAAGGTAAGAAAGTAACGGTGCCCCGATAAATAAAGCCGTTCAGAATCGAGGCACAAAAGATAAGCCCCAAGGGCAGGATAACTGGTCGTAATGATAACTTTTCCGCACCTGTCTCAGTAGTAGATTGTTGAGTAAAGTTAGCTTCAGGGCGGGTAGAAAAAAAGAGCATGGCAGCCAAGAAGAAGGCGGGTATGGCAAAGATGAAATAGGCTGCCCGCCATCCCATGAAGGAGGCGATAACACCAGCCAGTAACGGACCTAAGGCAAGCCCGATATTACCGGCTACACCCAGGTAACCGAAGGCCAGACCTCGTTGGGTAGCCACTCTGGCAATAAAAGCGGCACCCGTGGGATGGTAGATACCTAGTGCCAGTCCTAAGACCGCTAAAGCGGCGCCTAATATATAGATACTGGGCGACAATCCAACAGCAATGGAGGCTACCCCCATCCCCAGACAGCAGAGGATTAATAAACGTCTTTCGCCAAAGCGGTCAGTGAGAAACCCGGCGGGTAAAGCTGTCGCCCCAAAGGCAAAGCCTAAGATATTAGCTAGTACGCCCAAAACAAGGAGGCTAGCACCAAACTCTTGGGCGATACTAACCAAAACAACCCCATAGGTCACTTCAAGGATATGAACCAACCCGTGGCAGGCTGAAGTGTAGGCTATCACCTGCCTTTCAAACCTCTCCATTCTTCTCCTAAATCCTGATGGCGTTGGTCTTTGGGGCTACCAAACCCCGAAACTAAGGGGTCCTGAGCACAATGCTGAATATTACCACAGGGCACCGCTTATAAGCTAGATTTAGACTAATCTATCAGCTTGCGGTCACTGACTCATTGAGGCTACAATGAGTTTGAATATGAATGATGACAGTATTAGAGAAGCTTACCCTATACCAAGGACTCTATACTTGAGCTAGTCTCCTGCCCAGTTCAAACGCATCCGATAGCGCCGCCGGGTGCTCCCTAATCTCTCCCTTCCTATCTACACCCCGGACGAAAAGCTCATCAGCATACCTGACGCCAATGGACTGGAAGAAGTATTTCACGGTTAATATCGACCCGTCAAACAATCGCTTGCCTCCGGTAGCTCCCACGGCAACAAACGCCCCCCTTCTCCCCAAGTCGGGCGGGACCTGCTTGAGAATGTATTTTCTCGCCCACAGCGCCTGGCAACGGTCGATGAGCGCCTTAATCTGACTGGTGAGCCCGTAGAAAAATATCGGCGAGGCAACTATTACCCTGTCGGCATCAAGGAGCTTGGGATATATGTCATCCATATCGTCTCTTATGACGCAATTGCCTTCTTTCAGGCAGCCATAGTATTCCCGGCAGGGGGCTATATTGAGCTCGTCCACTATTATCTTCTCCACCTCTGCCCCCTGACTTTGTGCCCCCCTCAATACCTCATCCAGTAATAGGTCAGTATTACCTTCTATCCTCGGACTACCCATAATCCCCAGGACTCTCAATTATACCTCCGCAAAAGAACGTTAAGAGCTTCTACTATAGCTATTGGTAGCCCGCCTGTCAATTTCTCCCCCTTGTCCTCGACCCTGAACTCATCAGTTGGACAATGTGACGGAATGTGTAACTGGCTTGGGAGTTTACTCTTCGTTGAAGAGTGTCGAAACAGCTACGTATGACACAAACAGCTGCTACATTGTCATCAATAGACCGCTCCATGACCATATGTGGCTTTGAACCTGTAGATTCTGTATACTATTAGTGCCAGATTCATAATCATGGATAGGAGGCCTTTATCTATGGACCTAAGAATCAAAGACAAATTCTACCGGCTCTGGAGAAAGTACTTTAACAATGCAGCACTTCCTATTACGTTCTATTACACCAATGAGGAAGGGCATGCCAAAATGGTTGACCCTGAATCAGTACCAAGATGTGTAATCGGGGCATTAGCAAATGTGAGGAATGGAAGTTCTCTGTGTTTTGACGTCGACTCAATTGGTTGTCCCGGTGGTAAAAGGTATCTCGGCTTTACAGAAGGAATTATGCCGGGCTTTGAATATTTCCTCTCCTACGGAATTCCTGGAAGGTTGAGGGGTGAACGCTACTGTAAATCTCCGGAACTTGTCAAGGAGATAATGAAACAAGCACCGGCATTCAAGGCACCCGGCCGCTTCATAGTATTCAAAAGATGGGACAAGCTTGAGAAATCAGATGATCCAGAAGTTGCTATCTTCTTTGCCAAACCTGATGTTCTCTCCGGACTTTTTACTCTGGCCCGTTTTGATGAGGTTGATCGAAATGCAATATTGGCACCGTTTGGCTCGGGCTGTTCCACAATTGTCCAGTACCCGTATCTTGAAAGAGATTCTGACTCTCCTAGAGGAGTCATCGGAATGTTTGATCCCTCGGCACGTCCTTTTGTTCCCCGTAATGTAGTCACATTTTCCGTACCCATGAATAAGTTTATCGGAATGATTGAAAATATAGAGGAGAGTTTTCTTATCACGGATTCATGGGAGAGAGTGCAGAAAAGGATAAGTTAGCCTGAGTTAAGTCAAAAAAAATACAGGGGAAAGTTGCATGGGGGCACAGTTCCTGCTACGAGCTTTTACGCCGTACACTACCCTCGCTTAACAATGTGGCAGATTGTACAATCCACATAATCTGAGCGGAGCGGGGAAAACCCCAAAAAGCCCGATGCTGTTGACATTCACTGAAGTAGTTGCTACCCTTTGTCTGAGAGCAGCGGATTAGGCGAACTCCGAGTCCATTTATATGGTGGTTAGATGAAATGGCAGGCAAATAGTGAAGGGGGTGGTAAGAATAATCAATCGCAACTCCTGAAACAAGTTTCTAATGGGGGTTCTCGTGTTTAATAATGTTGGCATTAGCAGAAAGAATCGCTATCTTGCCAATACCTCTTAAAAGAGGTATTATTGGACAGAGACAAATAAAGAAGAAAAGAGGTTAGAATGCAAGGTAGTAAACTTTATGTAGGAAATCTTAGTTATTCTACAACTAATGAGCAGTTGAAGGAATTGTTTTCCAATTATGGTGAAGTTAAGGAAGTCAATATAATTGAAGGTAGAGGTTTTGGATTTATTGAAATGTCTAGCCCAGCGGAAGCCGAAAAAGCAAAAGAAGCATTGAACGGTTCCGATTTAGAAGGACGCACCTTGAAAATCGACGAAGCTCGCCCACCAAGAAGCAGAGAAGGAAGAAATTATCAAAGATACTAGAATAATTGAGAGATAATCAAAATTTGGTGGTAAATTTAGTATAGTAATATGCCAGCCCCTTCATACAACAGCGGATAAAGGGAGAAACAAGGATTTCGCCAAATTCGCCTCTCGGCAAACCCCTTGTTACACACGATTTGTGCCATTGTGACAGATTGCACGCCTTCGGCTGGCGATGACGGGTGGTTTGTCATTGCGAGGAGTTCCACAAAGCAAATCCTTTTGGTGTAGAATGCCGGCGTTGGTTCAACTCTGGTTATCCACCTGCTTGATTAAACCTCTCTAGACTTACCCAATTATTGGATGACCTTAACTCCACCGAACGATTAAAAGAGGGGAGGTCATCTATTGGGTAATGAAGCCCCTAATGTGATTGCTCTTCTACTGTGACCTCATCCTTATTAATGGATATGAATTGGCCTGTTTTTATCCTCTCGACAGGATTCTCATTAAAAGCATCCAATATCGGTATGTTGATAGTTATGGCAGACTCACAAAGGATTGGCTCCGCCTTTTCGCAGAGAATGGCGGCTGGAGCGTTCCCCTTCTGCCAAGCCTGGTAGGCAATAAAAGGAGCAATCGTACCCCCTTTTCCCGAAGGACAAACCAAGATTTTGTTAGCCAAGCTTTCTCCAAAAAGGGGATGTCCTTGAATAGCTAATTTCCCCGTATCTGGGTCAAAATCTCCGATAAATGAAAACGGCACATCCAAAACCAACGCCTCACCTTTGGCATCGCCCCCATTAATGACCCGACCCTTTAACTTCATGGATTGTCTCCTTTCCATTCGCCACCAGTAACGGCATCGATACACACATCCATATCTCCAATCAACACCCTAACCCGACCCTTTGTTAGTCTAGGAATGTAATGGGCTGCTTTAAAGGAATTGGTGGCTATTACTTTTACCTCGGAGGGTATTGGCGAATCAGGAATCGCCGCCATGCAGGCGCTTGAGATAACCCCACCAGCATTTTCTATAACATCGGTATATCCCATAGTTTGGGCTAGATAGTACATTTGATACGGCATGCCGACCCACAGTCTCTGGTTATTCCCCACCTTTTTCCCGTCTAATAAGGACGCCATTGTTTTTAATTCGGCAACGGTGCAGTGGGGGCAACCAAAAACAGCCATATCTACTTGGCCGCTCTTTCCCTCAGCATACAGCGCCTTGGTCTGCTTTATCTCCTCCCTGCCCACCCTAATAATCTCAGCCGGCTTACGATGTCCCAGGGCCTGCGGCAAATCTGGCGCCTCGGGTGTTAAGCCCACAATATGGCAGATGCCCACAGCCCCCGATGCTGCCAGAGGCGCTATAAGATACTTTATCTGGTCGAGGTCTAATTCCCGGGATAAGCCGTCTATGACAATATTCCTATTTCCTGCCTTACCCCCCACATAATATCCGATAGCACCAAAATCGGTATGGGTGAGCTGGTATGAGTCCAATCCGTCCAGCACCACCAAAACCTCGGCGTAACGGTTTTCATCCAATAGGAGCCCGGTATAGGGTGTCCTGCCGGTGATGGCAGCTGCCAAATTGGAAACGGTCCCATCTCTATTGGTTCGCGCACCTATGATGGAGTTAGCCAAAAGCTGTGCCCCTGAGCCAATCCATGAAACATAATCCCCTTTTCGAGGCAGGTTCCCTACCAGCATTGGCAAGCAGGTGTACGTTTGATAAAAACCCAGGCGACTATGAACATCCAGCCTTTCCTTGTAGATAGAAAGCTCCCGCGAAGCAAACGCCTCTGGAATCCCCATCTTCTGCCAACAGTACGGGTCAAAGGCGGACATCAAAGAGTGAAGCGTAGTAAAGGCACCGGTTTGAGTTGTGCCTTCCGTCATCTCATTCAGCAGGTCAGGAGGTTCCTTAGGCATGGTATGGGCGCTGGCAATCCTTACCATCTGCTCCGCACCAAAGGCCTCTCCAATCCTGATGAGAATGTTCATACATTTTTCTATGCCTGGCCCATACTTCCCGGATGCCATGGCTTCTTCTACTTCGGTAAGATTCATGCTCAGTTCCCCCTTTGTTGAGTATCTGTACCCGAGGACATTCCAACTCACGGTTCTCTGGCGTCTTCGTCGCATTATAATACCATAATCACCCTAGACCTACTATTGACAAGTCACCCACCCCCCTCCAAAATCATAACTACACCCCACACGCACAGGGGTTCACCTTTGTATTTGGGGATTATTGACAATCGCCCCAACAAGGACTAGACTAAAACTCCATGAAAGTCCAACTATGAGGAGGTAACAATGCCTTTCTATGTTATGCTCACCACTCTCACTGATGAAGGAAGGAGAACCATTAAAGAAAAGCCGGAGAGGATTAAGGAGGTTAATAAAGAGGTAGAGGGGATGGGAGTCAAAATACTGGCTCAGTATGCCCTTCTGGGTCAGTATGATTTCATCAATATTCTTGAAGCTCCGAGCAATGAAGCCGTAGCCAAAGTGGGCTTACAATTAGGTGCCAGAGGAACCCTCCAGACCATGACCCTGGCGGCGATGCCCCTCGACGATTTTATTGATAACTTGAAAAGGTAGCCAATCCTATTTTAGTCCATTCGCGTCTTGCGCTCCCCAGCCTGATATTAACCCGTCTATAATAACTTTCGGCAAAACGGCTAACTATCAAACCAGTAAGATTGGCTTGAACCTACTGCCCAACCATCGTCTATTATTTGTACTAATAGGCGAGTACGCGTATCAGGGGGAATTTTCAGCGTTAAACTAACCGTCGTAGAACAGCCGGAGGGAAGAGCAAAGTAGCGGCTTGTCTCCGAATTCAACCATTGTCCCTCACCAGATTCAAGTCCTACCCACACACAAACATCATCGGCAGCGATAGCTCCTGAATTTTCTACAGTAACATTTAATATAACTGAACCACCCCGTATCTTTGTTGTCCAATGATGCGTCAGAACTGGAATTGGCTCAATGCCATAGACATACGCCGGAGTAAATCTATAAGTTTGCGGGAGTTCGCCAATACTCCACCCCGGGTTAGTTGTCTCCAGATAATAATAGCTACCATCTTTATGCGGATAATAACGCCCGGGCATACCTTCCACACACAATACCCCTACCGCCAAATGCTCTAGGGGATTCACCAAGACAACACCGTAGCCCATACTATCAAGTATTGCCGCCAGTAATATTGAGGTATCCTCGCAGTCGCCGCCATCATCAACCAAAGTTTCAATGGGATATCTGGGGTATTCATCGTAAGGAGTCGTTTCCGAGTCAGAATTATAGGGAAGATTCTGGACAAAGGCCGCCGCCAGTCCTATGGTTTTATACTTACTATAGCTATTCTTATCAGCCGCATCTTTAATCGCCACCGCCAATTGCCCTATATATTCATCATCCAAAGGATGAGTAACATAGACAGAATAGTTATTAGTCAAAGACCTGGGCATTTCTTTATAATAATTATAAAGCCCTTCCGGTATTTGCAACTCCCAAGTCCATTCTTTACCGTCATAATCCCACGTATAGCCACGCGTAATAACCGCATCCAGATTGGCATCTGTAGAATCCGCAGTTAATTCCGCAGCGCCTTTACCTGATTCTTCTTGAGGTGAGACTGAGGAAGAGAAGTTACTAACTACATAGGGAACAACAAAATACAATATTATCCCCACAGCTATCAGCCCGAAAATAACGCCAATAATTCTACTCTTCATAATCTTCCAGGTATTTTATCACATTGCTTAATACGCTGAGGCAACACGATACCATATTCTGGCAGCACTATAATACAAGGTGAGTGGCATTCAAACCCTTGCCGTGAAGGGATTTAGGCTTTTCGGAGGTCTCTGAATACTGGAACTACTACATGGACCCATATATGTGTTATAGAATTGTAAAAGCGGTGAAACTCTTCACATTGACAGTGAAACCTAATCTAAGTATAATTTATTTGCCGAAAAGAGACAAGCAGCCTGCCGAAGTGGCGGAATGGCAGACGCGCTACGTTCAGGGCGTAGTGTCCGTAAGG
>CAZCLE010000027.1:0-13793 GCA_964499445.1 uncultured Dehalococcoidales bacterium | reverse complement strand
TAGCCATTGGTGACATAGACGGTATACAGGTTGTTCTCCTTAGCCAGCTTGGCTGAGTCAAGGGTATATTCAAACCAGATGGTGGGCTCGTTATATGTCCAGGCAATGCCCTGACAGTGGTAGTGTTTAGCCAGCTCCACCGCTTCCTGAGGTTGGATTTCCCTAGAACCGCGTCCCGGCTCGGCAATCTCAACGCAGGCAATCTCCCAGTTCTGGCAGTCCTGACAGTGAAAGTTGCAGCCCCAACCGCCGAGGGAGAAAACCGAGCTACCGGGGAAGAAGTGGAACAAAGGTTTCTTTTCAATAGGGTCAACGGCTACCGATGATGCCTGGGCGTAGTTCAGGTTATACAGGATGCCATCCCTATTCTGATACATTTTACAAACGCCGAGCTTGCCCAGACCTATAGTGCAACGCCACTGGCAGATGTTACACCTTACCCTGGAGTTGGGCAGCTTTTCGTAGAGCAGTGCCTCACGAGCGGTTACCTTCATCTTATTCCCCTACCCTAATTATATCACTCGGCTATTGCCAATTATAGCCCATAGATTGATATTTGGTATCACCCTCACCCCCTTTCCCTCAACCGTTATGTACAAAAGGTAAAACTCCCCTTGTCTCTTCCGACACGCTATGCGAGGACATAGGAATAGTGTAATACACCTTGACTGCCGGGTCATCCACCTCAATCCTGTCTACAATGGACTTGAGAAAGCTCCATCCAGGCATCGACACCCTTCCACCCATACAATTGGTACTAATTTTGAAAATTAGCTTGAAAACTACTTGACAACCCAAATAATATGTGATATATAATACTAGAAATGTATTTCACGTAATATTAGTATAGTCTTTTTAATCTGGTAATAGATTTCAAGCATCATCTGTTATGTAAGACATTTCTTGAATGTAGAGTTAATAAATAAAGGTCAGCCACAATGTCAATGGTAATGGATAGGATGGCATGGTTGGTTTCAGGTTGGATTCTGATTGTGCCTGTAAGCAGGTCTAAAACAGGAGGGGAATAAATGGCTGAATGCGTTCTCACCCACAGACGCTCACTGAGTGAATACACATCCATAGTGGGAGAGGAATGCATTCAGGAACTGAGGGAGCTGGCTAAACCTTTATGTGGAGCCAGAGTGCTTCATCTCAATGCTACCGCCGCTGGTGGCGGGGTAGCCGAGATACTGAAGGCTTTGGTTCCGCTGATGTGTGACCTGGAATTGAATGCCGAGTGGTGTATCCTGCAAGGGGCGGACGAGTTCTATAAGGTCACCAAGGCCATGCACAATGGACTCCAAGGGATGCCGGTACGGCTGAAATCTCATATGAAAGAGACGTGGCTAAAGTACAACAGTCTGAATGCCGACCTTCTGAACTCTAACGGAACCTATGATTTTGTTGTAGTTCATGACCCTCAGCCGGCAGGGGTTCTGCGACTTCTGCGTCAGAAAAACGGTCATCGAAATCCAGGTATTTGGATATGGCGCTGTCACCTAGACCTCAGCACTCCTCGCCCCAGTATTTGGAGATTTCTGAAGCCTTATGTTGATATCTACGATGCTGCCATTTTTACCAAGAGACAATACTTTCCAAAGGACTTTGGCGTCCCCCGGTGTTTCGAGGTGCCCCCGGGGATAGACCCATTGAGCATCAAGAATCGCCTCCTGGATGATAGGGAAGTCCGTAATATTCTCCTGCGCTATGGCGTTGACCCGGGTCGTCCCTTTATCTTCAAGGTATCTCGTTTCGACCCGTGGAAAGATTTTTGCGGGGTTATCGACATATATGATTTGCTGAGGAAAGAATTCCCCGAGGTGCAATTGGTACTGGTGGGGGGTGGCGCTGGCGATGACCCCGAAGCCTGGTCATGGTACCAACGCACTGCCGCCCATGCCCAGGGCAAGGGCGATATTCATATACTGTGGGGGCAGAACGGAGTGGGCAGCCCAGAGCTCAATGCCTTCCATCAGGCAGCCAGCGTGGTGGTGCAAAAATCGATTCGCGATGGTTTTGGGCTGGTCGTCGCCGAGGCCCTGTGGAAGGGCTGTCCGGTGGTGGCCAGTGATGTGGGGGGTATCGCCCTCCAGATATCACATAGGGAAACTGGCTTCCTGGTGCGCTCGGTGAATGAGTGGGTAGAAGCCATCGCCTACCTGTTGCGAGATAGCGAGGCTGCTGGCAGGCTCGGAAGTGCCGGCAGACGCCTGGTTCAAGAGAAGTTTCTCATCACCAGAAACCTGCGCGATTATCTAAGGATTTTCCAGACCCTCACGACCGAGGTCGAAAATGCCTGAGTGGTCATTCATAACCAATCATAGTCTCGTCCTTGCTGCCATCGCCAGGTATCCCCGCAGGACAGCCAGGGACATTGGCGATGCGGTGGGCATCACCGAGAGGGCAACTCACAGCATCATCAAGAACCTTGAAGCCGCCGGCTACGTCACCAAGGTCAAGGCTGGCCGGCGCAACGAGTATCTAATACACCCAGACATGCCCCTTAAAGGGGCGCTAAGCGGCGACGCTGCGGTGCGGGAACTGTTAATGCTCCTGGGCTGGAAGCCAAGGAAGAGCCGAGACAAGACGGCTCCAGTCAAAGAAGGCAAAAGATAATAGCCGGCACAACCCGGGAAGCCATAAGATTGTTTCTCTACCTTACCCCATTAATCCCCCCAAAGCCGAGGGGGAATTTGTTTTTAAAAGGGGCTACAAAAGTTCTACCTTTCATCCCCCTCGACCAAAGAGCGGGGAAATTTGTTTTTAAAAGGGGCTTCACCCCTTAAACCCCCATTGATGAACAACCTTATTGCCAATAGTAATAGTGTGCTCCTACAAAGAAGAGGGTGATTGGTTATTAAAAAGAAGAGCTAGTGCCCCTCTCTTACCTACACTCCCCCATTCTCTTAGGAAGCAAGTAATAAAGGGGAGCCTAGAGGGGGCGGAGCCCCCCTTACATAACCAGTTCCCCCCTCTCCTTTGAAGGAGAAATAATAAGGGGGAGTCTTAGAGGGGGCGGAGCCCCCTCTTTAAAAATCCTTCCCCTTCCCCTTATCAAGGGGAAGGGGATAAAGGGGATAGGGTTACCTAATAAAAATCTAAGGAGAGAGGTAGATAAAGAAACTCTTGACTGCCTAGCCGCCAGTAGGTAGACTTGGGTAAGTGGTGGATAATGAAAATCATTGGTCTTACCGGGGGTATAAGTAGCGGCAAGAGCACGGTATCCCGGTTTCTGGCGGGGCTGGGGGCGGTCATTCTGGATGCGGACAAGGTGGGGCATAAAGCCTTCAAGCCCGATACCGAGCTATGGCAAGAGGTAGTGGCTGCCTTTGGCCGGCAGATTCTTAAGCCTAGTGGTGAAATTGACCGTGAAAAACTGGGGGGGATGGTGTTTGGCAATCCCAAGCTACTGGCACAACTTAATCAAATAATGCACCCCCGGATGTATGATATGATGCAGGCTCAACTGGAGGAGTACCGGCAGCAGGGAGTGGGGGTGGTGGTGCTGGAAGCGGCTCTACTGCTGGAAGCCAACTGGACTTCGCTGGTAGACGAGGTCTGGGTTACGGCAGCCGCTGAGTCCACCGTCTTGAAACGGCTCAAAGAAAAGTCGGGGCTGTCCGAGCCGCAATCTTGGGCTCGCATCCGCTCCCAGATGTCAAATGAGGAACGGGTTAAGCGCGCCGATGTAGTAATAGATACCGATTGCAGCCTTGATGAATTGAAGGCGAGGGTAAAAGAGTTGTGGGAGAAGGGTTAAGCAATCATATCTGGACTATTGAAGAAGTAGTTTCTCTTTGTTAAGTTGTGACTATGGGTGAGAAGTAATTGCGAAAATCGTGATTATACCCCTAGAAGGACCGTAATACCAAAAGACTCTGTAGGCTGCTGATGTATTCTGCTCTGCATATGCCTCAAAAACCTTCTCCCCATTTGGACCTTTCAAACTCAAATATTCGTGAGTTTGAAGGCTATTGTGCCGAGGATCCATTGCCAAAAATCTAATGGTCTTCTTGACGGCTTTGTAGCGTGTTTTTTGAGATGCGTTACCCTTAAGTAGGCGATAAGTCTCTTTTGCTTCATCAGTCCATTCTAACCCAAACAAAACTTTTAACCTTACAGAGCATCAAGACCAACTTTTGACACTTTGCCTTGTGCAGCATCGGAAAGACCCCGGCGGACTGATGCAAGGGCATCCGGGTTATTGAATAGCCATACTTCGGAAGCCGGGATGGTTACCTGTGGGTCTAGGACGATTTGTCCATCGCTATTAGTGTATATGTGATATGTGATACCTTCCCTTACCAAGACCGCAGGTAAAACCACTCGCCTTTTAGTATCTGGCTTCACGCTCCTAGCTATTCCCGTAAAATTTTTATCTTTTATTATAGTTGCCATATACCTACCTACCCATATATAGGTATATATATACCTATATATATACCTACAATATCACCTAGTGGGATTAGTTGTCAAGTGGGATGGCCCCACATTTTACTAATTATTTTCAAATTGATCCACTACCGGCAGAAGCTACCATTTGACACCCAGCCGTAGTAATTGGTAGAATAGCTAGTTTGGGAGGTCAGGAGAGATTTACGCTATTATTGAAACCGGCGGCAAGCAGTATAAGGTAACCCCGGGTCAGACTATTGATGTGGACCGGCTGGAGGCAGCCGAGGGCGATACCGTTGAGCTGGATGGGGTATTACTTATTGCTGACGGTGATAAGGTAACCGTAGGCACCCCCACTGTTGACGGAGCCAAGGTAATTGCCACCTCGCAGGGGGAAGGCAAGGGCAAGAAGATTATTGTCTTTAAGTATAAGCCCAAGGTGCGTTACCGCAAGAAGACAGGACACCGTCAACTCTACACTAGGTTAGCCATAGATAAGATAATCGAGACAAAAGCCAGTCAAGGCGAACCAGCCAAGAAGGTTCGCCAACGCAAAAAAGAGGTGACCGAAAGTGGCGCATAAAAAGGGAGGCGGCTCTACCCGATACGGTCGGGATAGTCAGTCCAAGCGTCTGGGGGTGAAGAGATTCGCTGGACAGCAGGTTAATGCCGGGACGATATTGGTTCGCCAGCGGGGCACGCGCATTAAACCGGGTAGTAATGTAGGTGTCGGCAGGGATTATACCCTCTATGCTCTTATTGATGGCATTGTGAAATTCGAGCCTACCAGCAACAACAGGAGAAAGGTTAGCGTTCACGCTAGCTAAATGGTATGAAGGATAAGATTCACCCCAAGTATTTTACTGATGCCACGGTAGTCTGTTCCTGCGGCAATACTTTTACCACCGGCTCCACCGAGAAGGTACTAAAGGTCGAGCTGTGCAGTAAGTGTCACCCATTTTTCACCGGTGAGCAGAGAATGATAGATACCGGAGGGCGGGTAGAGCGGTTTAAACGGCGCTACAAACTGAAGGGTTAAACCGACATATTGTAGAAGGCAGGAGCGGAGTTCCCAGCCGCTCCTTTTTTATTAGGGGCTTTTATTATGTCAAAGAGATTCTATTATGGGGGTCAGGCGGTTATTGAGGGGGTGATGATGCGAGGACAGAAGAATATGGTAACCGTAGTTCGTCGTCCTCATGGAGAGCTAGCCGTGGACACCCAGCCCCTGGCGCCTATCTATACCGGCAGGATGAGGAAGGCTCCATTAATACGAGGTATCATTGTCCTAATCGAGACCCTGGTTTTAGGTATTAAGACCCTACTTTATTCGGCTAGAGTGTCCCTGGAGGAAGAAGAGGAGGAGATTTCCAGGGGGTCAGTTTGGCTTATGGTTACTATTTCGCTAGCTTTGGCGGTCGCCCTGTTCTTCATCGCCCCCCTTTTCCTCACCAAGTTGCTTAATATAAATTCGCCTCTGGTGTTTAACCTGGTAGAGGGCTTTATCCGGGTGGCTTTTTTCATCCTTTTCCTCAAGTTAATAACCCTGATGCCTGACATCAAGCGAACATTCGCTTATCATGGTGCCGAGCACAAGGCAGTAAATGCCTATGAAGATGGTGCTCCACTGGAAGTTGAGGCGGCCAGGAAATATCATACGGCTCACCAGCGTTGTGGCACCAGCTTTCTGTTTGCCGTTTTGATTATAGCCATCATTGTTTTTGCCCTTATTGGGCTACCCTCGTTATGGTTGATGGTGCTGTCGCGCATTATCCTCATCCCGGTTATTGCCGCCATTGGCTACGAGGTTACCCAGTTTGGAGCTCGCCATAGTAAAAACATTTTTGCCAGGGTTACCCTCGCCCCTGGAATGTGGCTACAATCACTGACTACCCGAGAACCCGACGATAGTCAGCTAGAGGTTGCCCTGGCGGCATTGAGCAAGGTAGTGGCGGCTGACCAAACTGAGGAGGCGGCTCAGGCTTCCTCCTGATGGCTTGTCTCCCCTGCGAGGCACATTAGTAATGCTGATTTAGATAAACTATTGCTTCCCGAGGGGTATATTCTTTGGTTAAAACGGCATGGGCAAGATTTAGGTTGCTCAATACGGAGAGATAATATATTTTAATCTCTTAGGAAGTGTTATTTAATCATTGATATTGTCTTCGGGTTTGTTTCTTTTACTCTAGCTATTATCTTTGATAAAGAATTCTAAACTGGGTAAACTGTATGTTTGGGGTCATGCCATATTAAATACAGGACTTGACGGTCTCTATATCCCCATAATCTACAAGGCTGTTTCATATCCAACTGATGGAGGGTATCAATCTCTGGGAGTATCTGGAGCAATCTTCGCTGGGCCTCTGGAGAGAGCTTGCTAGCTTCCATGTCATGGCAACTATCTCTACGCAGAACTTCGTCCCAAGTCATAGTTTCATAATCCTGCAAACGGTTAAGTAATTCTTTGAAAAACTCTTGAATTGTGACCTTCCCCCATCCCCACTTTTCGTGGTCATAGTCAATGTAATTGTTATGGACACGCCATGAAAAATTGGTATCTTCGTAAGTGATTGGGTCTTCTAATTTTCTGGGGGTTCTGTCAGCCTTGGGGTTGACACCCCTTTTCTTTTTAGGCTGCCCCTTGCCCATTAGACTGGCTCGCAATCGGGTGACAAAGAGCTATAATATTCGGACATAGAGGCTAAAGTTATTTCATTTTCGCAGTTCTGACCAATAGGAATTCCTTCACGGGCTTCATTCCAAGGTTTTTCCATATGTGTTAAGTCACTAATCCATTGAGCAGGCTTATCGCCATAAGCCTGCAATACAGCATCTATAGTCTCTTTTTCTTCTAGTTTTAAATTGTCTGTATTTCCCTTCTCCAAACCAGAAATCTGGAACATCCCCTTGTGCTCATCATATAGTTCACGCACAACAGGGCCACTTGCCCAAGCCTCAATCTTTTCTGCAAACATAGGCTTTTCATCCCAAACAACAGACCATGCTTGGCTATAATAAACGAGCTTTTGTAACTTCATTGTGGTCATAGGACCTTGTTTCTCTAATATATATTTAGCAACATCAAATACATTTGCCATATCTACCCCCTCTGTTAAACTCCTACCATAATTTTAACACTATATCCGCCTTTGTCAACACCCACGCTATACATTTTAGCACATATGTTCCATTATTGCAAGTTACCTGTGTCCAAGATATACTCATCTTCTTTTATATATCTTGCTTCGTTAGTTGCTGGAAAAAGCAGGTCTTATTGCCGGTATGACACACCGGACCTGTAGGGTGTGCCTTAACCAGAATGGTATCGCTATCACAGTCCTTCCATACCGAGCGCACCTTGATGCGGTTGCCCGAGGTGGCTCCTTTGTGCCATAGCTCCTGACGGCTACGACTGTAAAACCAGACTTCACCACTGGATAAAGTTCGGCGCAGTGCCTCCTCATTCATATAGCCCAGCATCAGCACCTCACCGGTATCGGCGTCTTGCGCTATAGCCGGTATAAGCCCTTTTTCATTAAACTTTAGACTGCTTATCAACCTAACCCCCTTAGGTTTTTAATTTGGTGACCCCACCCCCTTTATCCCCTTCCCCTTTCAAGAGAGGGAGATATAGCTTCCAAAGGGGTTCCGCACTTCAATCTACCCCCAACAAGTTAACATCTTCTTACATTTGACTGATGGCGGCTATGGCTTGTTTCAGTTTGATGTCCCCGGTATAAAGCGCCTTACCCACTATAGCCCCCTCTACACCGAGTTGGTTCAACACTTTAAGCTGACCTAGCGACGAGATACCACCGGCGGCGATGATAGGTAACTTGATGGTATTAACCAGCTCAAAAATAGTGGTAAAATCTGGCTCGGTGAGAGTGCCATCACGACTAATATCGGTGTAGATAAAACGCCTTACCCCCAGCCTTGCCACAGATTGGGCAAATTTTATCACCTCCAGCTCTGTCTGCTGCTGCCAGCCATGTATGGCAATATGTCCATCCCTGGCATCGACACCAACAATAATACGGTCGCTATAGCTTCGGCAAGCCTCTTCCACCAGCTTGGGGTCTTCCACGGCGGCTGTGCCCAGGATAATACGCTCGATACCAGCTTTAAGCATCTGCTCTACCGTTTCCAGGCGGCGGATGCCACCACCCAGCTGGGTAGGAATTAATAGGGAACTGGCTATCTCTTTAATAATGTCCAGATTATAGAGTCCACCGCCAGCGGCACCATCCAGGTCAACAATATGCAGTCTGGCTGCCCCCAGCGATTGCCACTCAAGAGCTACCTCTACCGGGTCATCAGAGAATATCGTTTCCTGGTTATAGTCACCCTGATAAAGACGAACACACTTACCATATCTAAGGTCAATGGCAGGAATTATCTCTATTGTAGTCTTACTCCCTTCGCGCTTACCAATTTCAAGGTATCATTAGGTAATCTATCATATCACTATTATTACGGTGTTAACAATATTCCCTCCTCCCCCTTGTTTCTTGACATGGCTGGGGCAGACTGCTAGACTGTGGTGGCTATAAGTCGAGTCTTTGGCTATCCTGTCCCCAATTTTTGGTTAGGGGTTTTATTGAGAGAGAAGGTATCATCACCTAGCCCTTCGTCGTCAGAACCCTTCACCAAGGGTCTGGTTCAGCTTTTCACCGGCAATGGTAAGGGCAAGACCTCAACCGCACTAGGAACCGTAATCCGAGCCCTGGGTCACAGGCGAAGAGTATACATTGTTTACTCAGGGATTGATTATTAGCTTAAACGGAGGAGGAGATTTATGAGTATCACCCTAAGCGTAATCAAGGCTGATGTTGGTGGCTATGTGGGGCATTCTGAGTCTCACCCAGATGTTTTAGCCAAGGCCGGCGAGTGCCTGGCCAGAGCTAAAAAGGACGGGTTACTGGTCGACTATCATGTGACCAAGTGCGGTGATGACCTGCAACTGATTATGACTCACCAACACGGCGAAGACAATGAAAAAATTCATAAGCTAGCCTGGGATACCTTTGTTGACTGCACCCAGGTGGCTAAAAAATTAAAGCTTCATGGCGCTGGACAGGACTTACTAGCCGATGCTTTCTCAGGCAATGTCCGGGGGATGGGTCCCGGGGTAGCTGAAATGGAATTTGAGGAGCGTGAGGCTGAGACCATTATTATCTTTATGGCGGATAAGACCTCATCTGGGGCATGGAATATGCCGCTATATAAGATGTTTGCTGACCCATTTAATACCATCGGGCTGGTTATCGCCTCCAATATGCACGCCGGCTTCGACTTCGAGGTGCATGATGTAAAAGAACATAAGAAGATAACCTTCCATGCTCCTGAGGAGATTTATGATATGCTGGTGTTCATCGGCGCCCCGTCACGCTACATGATAAAGGCAGTCTATCATAAGGAAAGCAAGGAGATAGCAGCGGTATCCTCTACCCAGCGTCTGGCGTTGATTGCCGGCCGATATGTGGGTAAGGATGACCCGGTGTGTATTGTTCGCTCCCAGGGGAAGTTTCCGGCGGTAGGCGAGGTGCTGGAACCATTCGCTTCTCCCATTCTAGTGGAGGGGTGGATGCGGGGTTCCCACATGGGTCCCCTTATGCCGGTATCTATCCCCGATAGCACGCCGACCCGATTTGACGGGCCACCCCGGGTGGTGGCGGTTGGCTTTCAACTTGCCGAAGGTATGCTGGTAGGTCCTCGTGATATGTTTACCGACAAGTCATTTAACCTGGCCCGCCACCAGGCAAATGAGATGGCTGACCTGATGCGCCGCCATGGTCCCTTTGAACCGCACCGCCTGCCCCTAGAGGAGATGGAATATACCACCATGCCTGAAGTGGCTAAAAAACTAGAGGGAAGGTTCACTGACTTATAAACACCGCGGCAAGGCGGCATTTTTCAGCGGAAGTAAAGCTAGGATACAACAGGAGTACCTTTTAGAGTTAAGGACATGTCCAAGCTCCTCCTGGCAACAAATAATCAAGCCAAGGTACGCGAGTACAGAAGCCTGCTCCAGAACCTCCCCTGTGAGCTAGTTGCCCCAGCGGAACTGGGCATTACTACTGTAGTTAATGAGGTGGGGGAGAGCCTGGAGGAGAATGCCAGACTAAAGGCAACAGCTTTAGCTGCCGAGAGCCAGCTACTAGCTCTGGCTGACGATTCCGGACTTGAGGTTGATGCTTTAGGTGGTGAACCAGGTAGACTATCGGCTCGCTATGCTGGTGAAAACGCTTCAGATAGGGATAGAGTTAACTACTTACTGGCACGGCTCAAGAGCGTGCCGTGGCCCAAGCGGTCGGCTCGTTTCCGGTGTGTTATTGCTATAGCTGCGCCCGATGGGAAGATAGAGTTTTGCTCCGGTGAGTGTCCGGGATTTATCACCTTTGAGCCCAGAGGTAAGCAGGGCTTTGGCTATGACCCCATCTTCTACCTCCCCGAGCTAGATAAGACGATGGCTGAACTGCCTCTGGAAATAAAAAACCAGGTTAGTCACCGGGGGCAGGCAGCCAGAAAAGTACCCCAGCTGCTGGAGAGGTTTACCGGCAGTAAATATGCTGGGTAAAAGGAAAAAATATATGACTGGACTCTCTGATTCCTTCCAGCGTCCGATAAATTATCTGCGGATATCGGTAACTGACCGCTGCAATCTGCGCTGCATCTACTGCCTGCCCGCCGAGGGTATTTGCTTGATGTCCCACAGTGCCATCCTTACCTACGAAGAAATCCATACTGTAGCTAAGGCAGCCGCCGAGATGGGGATAAATAAGATAAGAATTACTGGCGGCGAGCCGCTGGTGAGGTCTGGGTTACCTAAACTAATACAGATGCTAGCCCAAATAGACGCCATAGACGATATTTCGCTGACCACAAATGGAGTCCTGCTTAGTCGCTATGCCGCCGAGCTAAAATCAGCCGGCCTGCGGCGCGTCAATGTAAGCCTGGATACCCTCAAGCAGGACAAGTTTGAGTTCATTACCCGCCGTCCTAATAGCCTCGGTGATGTGCTAGACGGTATTGAGGTCGCCAGGTCGGTAGGACTTAACCCGGTTAAGCTTAATATGGTGGTCATGTCGGGTATTAATGATGATGAACTCCTGGATTTTGCTACTAAAACCATCAATGATGGGTGGCATGTGCGCTTTATTGAGCTTATGCCCTCGGCTGGAGTAAGCACTATGGACTCACAATTCGTCCCGGTCAGTGATATGAGAAAGCGCCTTGAACTGTTGGGAGAATTAGAGCCCTGCCTGCCCGGTGTAGGTAATGGACCCGCCAAGTATTTTCGCTTGCCTCATGCCCGCGGCACCATCGGCTTTATTACTCCGGTTAGTGAGCATTTCTGTTTCCATTGCAATCGGCTGCGGCTTACCGCTGATGGTAAACTCCGCCCCTGTTTACTGGCTGACTATGAGATAGACCTCAAGCTGCCCCTGCGTAGCGGTATATCTTCCGCCGGGCTAAAACGACTGATTGAAGATGCGGTTACCAATAAGCCACTGCGCCACCACCTGGCTGAGGGTTATACACCTAAAAACCGACCGTTTTCTCGAGTGGGGGGTTAAAAGTTCGTTTATCAGGGGGTAGATTGAAGGGGCAAAGCCCCTTCAAAAACAATGTTCCCCCTCTCCTTTGAAGGAGAGGGGGATTCAGGGGGTGAGGTTTTAAGATGATTGAAATAAAGTTGGTGCGACCTACAGTCGTTCGGTGAATATGGGTGGGTGAGGAGTTAATTATGAAAAAGCTAACCAGTAACGATGCCTTGAGCCGACTCCGAATGGTGGATGTTACCGAGAAGCCTGATACCCAGCGTGAGGCAGTAGCCAAGGGCATGGTCAAGATGCAAGCCGCTACCCTTGACCAGTTAACGACGGGTAAGTTACCAAAAGGGGATGTTCTGGCGGCAGCCCATCTAGCCGGCATTATGGCCGCCAAGCAAACGCCCCGTATAATACCCCTGTGCCACCCGGTTCTCATCGGAGATATTAAGATTGAGTTCAATCTGGATGAAGAAAATAGCACCGTGGAGATTACCACTACGGTTAAGAGTGTGGGGAAGACGGGGGTGGAGATGGAGGCTCTTACCGCTACCGCAGTGGCTGCCTTGACTATCTACGATATGTGTAAAACAATAGACCAGAGCCTGAGAATAGAGGGTATTCGACTAATTAAAAAAAGTGGTGGCAAAAGCGGGGTAGTTGCTCTTGAGTAAAGTTTATTATTGGTATATACTACTCCACTACGGGTAATATGCCTTTGGGGGTGCACCATGAAGTTATCATGCGTTCAGGAAAATCTAAATCGGGGACTTAGTATAGTGGGGAGGGCGGTAGCTACCAGAACCACCCTGCCCATAACCAATAATGTCCTCTTATCCACCGACCAGTCCCGACTTAAACTTGTTGCCACCAATCTGGAAATGGCGATTAGTTGCTGGATTGGTGCCAAGGTAGAGGAAGAAGGAGCCATTACTGTTCCCGCCCGACTTCTCATTGAGTTTATTAACTCCCTGCCCAACGATAGGGTTGATATTAACCTTTCCCCTCGAACCAAGACCCTGGAGCTAAAGTGTGCCCGATTTGAGGCGCGCATCAGCGGGGTTGACGCCAAGGACTTCCCGCCTATACCCAAAGTCGACGAGGGCATTACCACCGAGGTTGAGGTAGAAGCCCTTCGTCAGGGAATGACGCAGGTTGTATTTGCCGCCGCCACCGAGGAGTCCCGCCCGGTGCTCACCGGTGTTGATACCGAGTTTGATGGTAACTTACTGACACTGGCCGCAGCCGATGGCTTTAGATTAGCCGTATACAAGTTACCCATTGCCACTCCGGTTAGCCAGAAGACCGAGGTCATTATTCCCGCCCGGACTCTGGCGGAACTGAATCGGCTTATAGCTGACCAGGAAGAGGCGATTAAGATAACGGTAAATCCCAATAAGAGCCAGGTTCTATTCTGTCTGAAGAATATTGAACTGGTATCCCAGCTTGTCCAGGGCACCTTCCCCCAATATTCTCAGCTTATTCCCCAGAGCTACAATACCCGGGTGGTAGTCAATGTTGACGAATTCTTGAGGGCAACCAAGACCGCTGCTATCTTTGCCCGTGACGGCAGCGGCATTGTCCGCTTGGTCGTTGCCCCGGGTGTGGAGCTAACCCCGGGCAAGGTAACCATCTCCGCCCGCTCTGAGGAGATAGGCGACGACGTTGGTGAGATTGATGCTATTGTTGAGGGCGAAGAAGCCAAGATTGCCTTTAATGGTAAGTATCTAACCGATGTTCTCAGCGTGCTCGGTGAGACCCAGGTAGCCCTGGAGACCACCAACCCGTCAAGCCCCGGTGTTATCCGCCCGGTAGGCGTGGACAACTACCTCCACGTAATCATGC